>DBDO01000104.1:239-3556 GCA_002293605.1 Desulfovibrionaceae bacterium UBA930 | reverse complement strand
GAAGCGGGCCGCGACTTCGGCGATCCGGGTGGTACCTGTGGTGATGACCACCTTGTTCAGGATGAAGAGGATCATAAAGATCACGGCACCTATGATGTAGCTGCCGCCGACAACGAAATCGCCGAAGGCCTGAATGACCGAGCCTGCCGCGTCCGTGCCTTTGTCGCCGTTCATCAGGATAAGGCGGGTGGAGGCCACGTTCAGGCCGAGGCGCAGCAGGGTTGTGACCAGCAAAAGTGAGGGGAAAATGGAAAATTCCAGGGGCGAGAGCATGAACATGGAGGTGATCAGAATCAGCAGCGAGAGCGAGATGGACACGCAGAGCAGAAAGTCGAGCACGATGGTCGGCATGGGCACGAGCATGACCATGAGGATGACGACAACGCCGCCCGCGAGCAGAAGATCGCCCTGCTTTGCGAATTTTTCGTAGTTGATCTTGGGAAGAGATACGTTTGCTGCCATAATACTGACGCCCTTTGTGCCATATGCCGTCAAAGCAACGACGGCGGCGGTAAAATCAGGGTTTGAGCGTCCGGCCGGGTTTCCTTGTCTTCCATATCTGAGCGAGGATTATCGCCACGGCCTGGAACAGCTCTGCCGGGATCATGTCGCCGACTTCGGTTTGCTTATACAAAGCCCGTGCCAGAGTCTTGTTTTCCCGGATCGGAACCTTGTTTTCCCGGGCGATTTCCTTAATGCGCTCCGCCACCCGGTCTACGCCCATAGCGAGAACTACAGGGGCCGGAGCCTCTGTGGCATCATATTTCAGGGCCACAGCAATGTGGGTGGGGTTGGTGATGACCACGTCCGCCTTGGGGACCTGGGTGAACATGCGGCGCATGGACATTTTCATCATCTTCTGCCTCATCTGGCCTTTGACCTTTTCATCCCCTTCCATCTGCTTGCGCTCGTCTTTTACCTCGTCCTTGGTCATCTTGAGGTCTTCCTTATATTTCCAGCGCGTGTGCCAGAGGTCGGCAAGGGAAATAAGCAGCAGGGGCCAGAAGGCATAGAGGGTCACTTTTGCGGAGAGCTTGAGAATGTAAAGGGTGATTCCGGCCGCATCGAGATAGAAGAGGGTGGAAAAATTGTGCATTTCGCTTTTGATCGCCATAAAGGGGGCGATGCCGATGCACAGGGCCAGCAGCAGGCTCTTGCCCATGCGCAAAAAGGTGTCCATCGAAATGAACATGCGCTTGAGGCCGTTAATGGGGTTGAACTTGCTGAGTTTGGGCGTGAAAATTTTGGTGGTCCACAGCTTGCCCACCTGCAAGCGCATCAGCACAATCATGAACGCGCCCACGGTGAAGAGAACCGGCAGCGCCATCTTGGCCAGGGAAAGGGAGAGGGAGTGGCGCATTTCGGCAAAGCGGGCGTCGTTAAGCTCTTCTCTCGGCCATTCGGTGAAATACTGACGCATCAGGTTCATGCTTTCTTCGCCGATAAAGCCGATCCAGAGGGTGAGAACGACCAGCCCGGCCAGAACGCTGACCGCTTTTGGCATTTCCTGTGATTTCGGAACGTTGCCTTCATTACGGGCCTTGCGGATGCGCTTTGGCGTGGCCGCTTCCGTTTTTGAGGGGTCACGCGCCACAGGGCCTCCCTTGCGGATATGCCGCTATCAGGAGCGCTTTCATTGTCCGACTCCCGGAAGAGGGGCGGCCACGCGCATAATGCGGCTGAACATGGGGCCGAGCCCGATGATGATCTCCTCCATATACAGGGACAAGGTAGTGAACATAAGCCCCATGAAAAAAAAGCCGACCGCTATCTTGATCGGAAAACCCATGGTGAGCAGGTTCATTTGCGGCGCGGCCCGGCCCATCAGGGCCAGGGTTAGTTCCACCGCAAACAGGGCCGCTATGACCGGGGCCGCTATTTTGACGGCCAGGCTGAACATGCCCCCGGACAGGGTGAGTATGTCGCCGGTGAGCGGCCCGCCTATGTGAATGGCCCCCGGCGGCACCAGGGTGAAGGAGTCGGCCAGGGCGCGCAAAAGGTGGAGATGGCCGTTCATAGTGATGAAGACCATCAGGGCCACCATGTGCAGGATATTTGAGGTGATGCTGGCCTGGTTGCCCGAGGCGGGGTCGGCCAGGGTCATCATGGTAAAGCCCATCTGAAAGCCCATGATTTCGCCCCCGGTCTGAATGCCCGCGAAGATGAACTGCACACACAGGCCCAGCATCAGACCCAGCACCAGCTCGCCCAGGGCCATGACGCCGATATTCCAGGGATGGGCGGGAAAGAGGCTTCCCGCAAAGGAAAGCTGCGGCCAGACCGCCATGGTCAGCACCAGGGACAGAGCCGCCTTGACCAGCATGGGTATGTAGTCGCCGCCGAAAAAAGGCAGCAGAAAAACCACCAGGCTGATCCGGGTCAGGGTGAGCAAAAAGCTCATCAGGCTGTCGGCGCTGAAAGCGAAAAGGTCCATAGGCCGACTATGCAAGAATCGGGCTTGTTTGTGAAGGGGCGGGGCTCCCTCGCAAGCCCGCCAGGAGCTCCATTTTCTCAGAAATTGCGGGCGCAGGGGGCGCGGCCTCCTGCACCTCCATTTTTACTTTGTTTGCGCGAAGCGTGAGCAAAGCACAGCGAGGGGGCCTGGGTGAAGTCATTTCCCCCAGAAGTAATGAGGCCTGAACCTAAATATCGAGTTCCAGGCCCACAGGGCAATGATCGGAACCCATGACATCCACGTCTATCCAGGCGTTTTTCACGCGGGGCAGGAGTTCTTCGGAGACGAAAAAGTAATCGATTCTCCAGCCCACGTTGCGCTCGCGCGCGCCGGCCCGAAAGGACCACCAGGAATACATGTCCGGCGCATCGCCATGCACATGGCGGAAGGTATCGACATAGCCGCAGTCGATAAAGCGGTCAAGCCAGGCCCGCTCTATGGGCAAAAAACCGGAAGTTCCCTCGTTCTGCTTTGGCCTGGCCAAATCAAGGGCTTTGTGGGCGGTGTTGAAGTCGCCGCACACCACAATGGGTTTTTCTTTGCGCATATCCTCGGCGTGGCGCAAAAAGGCATCGTAAAAGCCGAGCTTGTAGGCAAGGCGCTGCTCGTCTTTTTGCCCGTTCGGGAAATAGATGTTGAAGTAATGAAATTCGGGCAGCTCCAGGTGAATGACGCGCCCCTCGCCCTGAAAGGCGGGGTCGGGCAGGTCAAAGGTCACGGCCAGGGGCTGAACGCGCGAAAAGGTGGCTACCCCGGAATAGCCCTTTTTTTTGGCCGAGGAAAACCAGGCCGCGTGATAGCCTTCGGGCTGGCGGTGTTCTTCCGGCACCTGTTCGACTTCCGCCTTGGTCTCTTGCAGGCC
>DBDO01000104.1:0-221 GCA_002293605.1 Desulfovibrionaceae bacterium UBA930 | reverse complement strand
AACCGTTTACATTCCATGAGTATAAATGCATATTCTCTCCAGTACGTGCGCTATGTCATACAGCATGGCAAGGGAGAATACGCAGCATGGAGTCTAAAGACAAGAGTGGTGTAAACTTTACACAAGGGAGTGGGCCTGATGACGCCGGGCAGGCGGGCGAACTGAGGCCGGGCAGCGGGCTCTCCGCCCTGGGCCGTGCCGCCTTGTCCGATGGGGCGGAG
>DBDO01000246.1 GCA_002293605.1 Desulfovibrionaceae bacterium UBA930 | reverse complement strand
GGCAGCGGCGGGGCATGCCCCGCCGCTGCTGATAGATGAAAATCCCTTCCTGCGATTGTTATGGAGAGTGCGAAATCTCCCTTTGCGAGAAGTGTTTGAGAAGGCAGAACCTCTCAAAACGTTTGTCATTTTTTCTTTTTTCCTGCGACTTCTCCGAAATAGCGAAATATCAGCCCCTTGCCCTTTTCTTTCGCCTGTGCGCCCGAATCTCCACAGGCGGCAATGCTTACGCTTCCCCCTTTCCTGAGCGCGCCGAAAAGCAGTTCCGTAGCCAGAACATCCTCCACCTGTTCTCGCATGATGCGACTAAGCGGGCGCGCGCCAAATATAGGGTCNNTACCCGGCCTTTGCCAGATGCTCACGCGCAGTCTCTGTCAGCGTCAGGCTAATCTTTCTTTCAGCCAGCGTGGCGGAAAGCTCCTGGATGAATTTGTCCACAATGCGCCCCATCACTTTGGGCGACAAGGCATTAAAGGCGATCATGGCGTCCAGGCGGTTTCGAAACTCGGGTGTGAAAAGCCGCTCAAGGGCTTTTTTCGCCTTGCCTGCCGCATCATCCGAGCGCGTTTTTTCGGCAGGCGTGCTAAAGCCTATATTGCGCGCCGACATTNNGGTGGTCATAATGATCACCACGTTGCGAAAATCCGCCTTGCGTCCGCTTGAATCCGTAAGCGCACCGTAGTCCATGACCTGCAAAAGCACATTGAATACATCTGGATGCGCCTTTTCTATTTCATCCAGCAGCAGCACGGCATGGGGATTTTTGCGCACCGCTTCGACAAGCATGCCGCCCTGGTCAAAGCCCACATAGCCCGGAGGCGCGCCGATAAAGCGCGATACCGCGTGTTTCTCCATATATTCCGACATGTCATAGCGTAAAAAAGGAAGCTGCAACGTGGCCGCAAGCTGTTTTGCCAGTTCTGTTTTGCCAACGCCTGTGGGGCCGTAAAACAAAAAGGAGCCCTGCGGTCGACTATCCCGCTTAAAACCTGCCCTGGCCCTGAGCACGGCACGGGTTACGCCGGCCACTGCTTCATCCTGCCCGTATACCACCCGTTTGAGATCGCGCTCCAGGTGGCGCAGGGAAAGCTTATCCGAAGCAGTGGCCTTGACCGAAGGAATGCGGGCCATGCCCTGCACCACCTGTTCAATGTCCGCAACACTGACAGACAAAGGGGCGGCATTTTTGTTCACTTTGCAGACCCCGGATGCAGTTTTTGCGGAAGGCCGTTCCAAAGCGCCCTCTTCACCCTTTGCCAGCAAAAGGCCGCGCAAGCGACGTCGCGCCCCGGCTTCATCCATCAGATCAATCGCCTTGTCGGGCAAGCGGGCATCCGGCAGGTAGCGCGCGGACAACACAACCGCAGCATCCAGCGCTGCGGGCGTATAGCGCACGCCATGATGTTTTTCATAACGCTCTTTCAAACCCTTGAGAATTTCCAG
Source organism: Desulfovibrionaceae bacterium UBA930 (assembly GCA_002293605.1). Classification (GTDB taxonomy): domain Bacteria; phylum Desulfobacterota; class Desulfovibrionia; order Desulfovibrionales; family Desulfovibrionaceae; genus Frigididesulfovibrio. The sequence goes on along the minus strand of DBDO01000246.1, from coordinate 7,729 downwards.
GCATTCGTCCGTGCTTGGCTCATTCACGTCAATTTTCTGAAAACGGCGCGAAAAAGCCCGGTCCTTCTCAAAATGGTTACGCAACTCCTCATGCGTTGTAGAGCCCACGCAACGCAGTTCTCCCGAAGCAAGTGCAGGCTTGAGAATATTGGAGGCATCGAGCGAGCCGCCGCTGACCGCTCCGGCACCGACCAGGGTATGAATTTCATCGACAAAGAGGATGGAGCCCGGTATGCGCGCCAACGCGGTCAGCACGGATTTCAGGCGGCCTTCAAAGTCGCCCCGGTATTTGGCTCCGGCCATCATACCGCCAAGATCCAGAGAGTAGAGCGCGGCTTCGCAAAAATCCCCAGGCACCTGCTTGGCTACAATGCGCATGGCCAGCCCCTCGGCCAGGGCAGTTTTGCCCACACCGGGATCGCCCACGAACAAGGGGTTGTTTTTACGCCTGCGCGCCAGAATTTGCACGGCGCGGTCCAGTTCCCTTTCCCGTCCGATAAGAGGGTCGAGCTTGCCCTGCCGGGCTTTTTCCGTCAAATCAACAGTATATTTTTTCAGGGCCTGGGCGTCCGCCTCTCCATCCGCCGTATCAGAAGAAGCAGGACCGGGTTCGGCATTGCGCCGGGGGGATGCGGAAATGTATTCCAGAATATCCAGACGGGTAACTCCCTGGGACAGCACATAAAAAGCAGCATAGGAATGCTCTTCTTCCATGATGCCGGCAAGTATGTCTCCAACGCCGACCGTCATCCGCCCAGAACTTTGCATATGGCGCAAGGTGCGCTGCATAACCCTTTGCAGGGCAATGGTTTGCACGACTTCCGTTTCTTCCTCAAGCCCGAGCGGGGTAACGTTATCCGTGAAAAAATCCTCAAGTTTGACGCGCAAGGTCGCAACGTTGATGCCAAGGCCAGCCAGCAAATGACGACCGCTTTCTTCAAAGGTGATGCCGTAAAGCACATGTTCCAGGGTCAGATATTCATGGCCCCGTCTGCGTACTTCGCGCACGGCGAAGGTAAACACGCGTTCCAGGTTGGGGTCAAGCATGCCTATTCCTCCTCCATGCTGCAACGCAGGGGATAGCCCGCTTTTCTTGCCCTGTCGCGCACTTGCGCCACTTTTGTTTCCGCTATTTCTTCAGCATATACGCCGCAACTGCCAAGGCCGCTCTCGTGCACAGCAAGCATGATGGCGGTTGCTTCATCAAAGCTTTTGCGAAAAACCTGCATAAGGGTGTCAATTACAAACTCCATAGTCGTGTAATCGTCATTATGCAGCAGCACTCGAAAGCGGCGCGGTTCACGAACATCAATATCTGCGGAAAAATCGGATTGTGAATCTGAATAAAATGAGGTCATGGTCTTACCCTGCTGTTCCTCAAGGGAAAATTTTACTCTGCTCCAGCTGTAGAATGAGATGAAGTCCGCAACTTGTCAATATGCCGGAAGGCAAAAGCCGCGAAGAAAGAGAGCGAAGAAGGGAGCAGGCCCTGGCTCAGGCGCTGCTTTTTTTTCTGGAAAAAAGCGCCTTTTGCATGTCCGTCAAAGTGCGAAAGCCCCCGTTTTTGCCGCCCTCGCTTTGTATCGGGCATACAATGGGGGAATAGCCCAGGCGCGCGGCCTGCCCTTCCCTGAGAGCGTTTCCGGCCACAGGACGAAGCTGCCCGTTCAGGTCCACCTCGCCCCAGAACACAGCCCGTTCCGGTAGGGGCATATCGTAATAGGAAGAGAGTACGGCCGCGACCAGGGCCGCATCCATACCCGGCTCCATAAGGCGCATGCCTCCCCCGACCTTGGCGTAAATATCCACCTGGGCAAAGGACAGGTGCAGCCTTTTCTCCAGAACCGCAAGCAGCAGATGCAGGCGATTGACATCAAAGCCAAGGCCCGTGCGCCGGGGAATGGCCAGATAGCTCTTGGTGACAAGGGCCTGAATTTCAACGGCAAGAGGACGCTGCCCGTCAAGGGCCATGACCACGGCCGTGCCCGAAAGGCTGGCGTCCCGCGCCCCCAGGAAATAGGTGGAGGGGTCTTCCACCAATTCCATGCCCTGGGAAAGCATTTGGAAAATCAGCATTTCCTGGTTGGGGCCAAAACGATTCTTCAACACCCGCAGCAAACGGAAGAGCTGCTGGCGGTCCCCTTCCAGGGAGATGACCGTATCGACCATATGCTCAAGCAGACGCGGCCCGGCAAGGTTGCCGTCTTTGGTTACATGCCCCACCAGCACTACTGTGGTACCGCTTTTTTTGCAGCGCTCAACCACTTCGGTAGCCACAGCGCGCACCTGGCTTACATTGCCGGGCAGCCCTTCGGCCCGCGAAGAACTCAAGGTCTGCACGGAATCAAGAATGAGTAAGGCGGGCGGCGCATCCCCTTCCAGCAGGCCAAAAATGTCTTCCACCTGCGATGTGGCAAGGGCGTACAGATTGTCGTGCAAAAGACCCAGGCGCTCGGCCCGGGCCCGTATCTGGGGGAGGGACTCCTCACCGGAAAGATAGACTGCTTTCCGCGTTGAGGCGGCGACCGCTCCGGCTATCTGCAAAAGCAAGGTTGATTTGCCTATTCCCGGCTCCCCGCCGACCAGCAGGGCCGCCCCCGGAACCAGACCCTGGCCGAGAATGCGGTCAAAAGCGGCCATGCCGGTGCTGAACACCGCGCCGCTGCGCTCCGAGGCATCGGCCAGACGGAGAACAGGTTCGGCCCGGAGCGTAAGCGGGGCACTTTTTGCAGCGCTCTTCAGTTGGGAAAGCTCCAGCGTATTCCATTCGCCGCAGGTCGGGCACTGCCCCTTCCACTGTGAGGAACGCGCCTGGCAGGAACTGCATATGTAGATGTCGCGAATTTTCGCCATGCTTACGAGGCGGCGGCTTCCTGCACGCCAATCACCCGCACTTCAAACTTCTTCATAGCGGCAGGCGGGGAGGGAAACACCACTACAAAGGGAACTTTACCGCCAGGAGCGATATTCGTATTGTAAGTCAGGATGGTTATGCGGTTGTTGAGCGTGCTTTTCAGCTCTTCACCGCTGAGACTTTGCAGTTGAAAAAGCGTTAACGGCACACCGCAAAGCTGCTGCACAGGCTCGCCAAGGGTTTTGCCGTTGGCGTCCAGAAGCCGCGCTTCAATAATGACGAAATCTTTGTTGGTCTTGGAGATATTCACGGCCACCCCCTGGATGACCGTTATTTTGCCAATCTGGGTGTTATCCACCTGGAACTGGCGGATTTCATCCAGCGAGACGCTGCCGCTCAAACGTTCCACCTCGGCCTGGGCTTGAGCTTCGGCGTCTTGTCCTGGTTGCGTTTCAGCCGTAGAGGGCTTTGCGGGATCGTCCTTGTAGGAGGAATAGGTCAGCCACAGGCCATAGCCGAGCGCCAGCAAGAGCAAGAGGGCCGCGCCTCCGACCAGGGCTTTACGCCAACGCACAAAGAAAGACGGCTTTACCTTTTGGCTGTCGGCAGGCGGCTCTTTCGGCGCAGGGGCTTTCTCCGCTTCCGGCTGGGGCGGGGCCTGCGCTGCGGCCATAGGAAAGACCAGACCACAATGGGAACAGCGCGCCTTCTTTTCCGGTTTAAACAGGGCGTCCGGCAAAGAAAAGGTTGTTTCACACCTGGGGCAGACTATCAGCATAGACGCGCTATTCCTCGAATTCAAGCGTGTATACGGCCGGAAGCTCCCGAAAGCGCTCCGCATAGTCAAGCCCGTAGCCGACAATGAAGCCGCCGGAAACCGTAAAACAGGAGAACTCTACGTTCACCGCTTTCTCCCGCCGTTCCACTTTATCAATCAAGGCGGCAATACGCAATGACTTTACGCCCCTGGACTGCAAGTTCCTTTGCAGATACTCCATGCTCAGTCCGGTATCAATAATATCCTCCACAACAAGCACGTCTTTGCCCTGTAGGGGAATTTCCGTATCCTTAAGAAAGCGCACCGTGCCAGAACTGCGCTCGCTCTCCCCGTAGCTGGCAAGACGCACAAAATCAAGTTCTGCGCCAACGCGTATATGTTTCACCAAATCGGAGAAAAACATAAAAGCGCCTTTGAGCACGCAAATCATAACCAGCGGTTTGCCCGCGTAAAGCGCGTTAATCTCGGCAGCCATGCCGCGCACCCGTTCTTCAATAAGCGAAGGCGGGAACAGCTCCTGTAAGGCCTTAATCCGCATGTCGCGGCCCATATGCAACACTCCTCCATCAGGGCCGGTACGCCTGAAAGAATCTGCTTAAAGTAAAAATGTTACGGGTCAGACATCCCGTTGCAAGGCTATTTCATCACAGTCCGGAAACTTGGGACAATGAATGCAGTCCGCCCATATTTTTTGCGGCAGCTTGTCCTTGCCGATTTCAATAAAGCCAAGGGCACCGAAAAAATCCGGCCTGTAGGTCAGGGTAAAGACCCTGCGAACGCCGAAAGCGCGCGCGCTTTCCAGGCAGGCTTCGACAAGCAGACGCCCGTGGCCCAGCCGCCGCAAATCCTGCCGCACAAAAAGGGAGCGGATCTCGGCCAGATCCTCCCAAACTATGGACAGGGCGCAGCAGCCCGCCACCGCGCCTTTCGGGTCTTTCAACAAGAAAAAATCACGGGTATGGCTGTATAAATCGGACAAGGAACGCGGCAGCAATTCCCCTTCCGAAGCGGAGGCAAGCAAAAGGGCGTGCACTTCCTTCATATCCTTGAGCAGGGCGCTTTGCAGAAGGTATTCCATGCACCGCGCCTATTGCCCGAGAATCGTGTTGATTTTGGCCCTGATTTCCCCTTCGTCCATCAGGCCCTGATGATTAAAGACCAGCTCACCCAGTTTGTTGTAAATAAGCAGTTGCGGCACAGCACGCACCCTGATGCGCTGGATGAAGTCCCCTTCGGCCAGCAGTACGGGGTAGTTCATGCGCATTTCCCCCATGTAGTTCGCCAGGGCCTTGGGCTCCCTGTCCAGGGAAATCCCTATAAGTACAAGCTGATCTTCGGGAAAAGAGCGGCGGATGTTGACAAGGCCGGGTATTTCGTCTCGGCAGGGAGGGCACCAGGAGGCAAACACATTGACCACCACAAGCTTGCCCTTCTCGGCGGAAATACGCTTGAACAGCCCTCCTCCATCTATGGTCGGGATGTCCTTCACGTTGACTGGGGCCGCCTGCCCGGCAGCAGCTCCAAGGGCGGCCATAAGGGCCAGGGTTATGCAAAGCATGGCGAAACAACGCATACGCTCTCTCCTTTAACGTTTTCGCAAGGCCCGCCCCAACAGCGCGCGGCAGGCACCAAAGGGCTCGGACCCGGCTCCATTCCTGTAGCCCACTTGCCTTTTTTCGTCTAGGGGCTGTTTCTCAATACTGTTCAGGGGAGGCAGAGCCTTCCCTGAGGGTTCGAAGCAAAGGCATCTGAGTCAGTTCCCTGACGAGGCGTGGGGGCGGAGGCGCAAAAGTAAAAGACCTTTCCTTAAATCCTGCCGTTTGTGGAAAACTGCGAAGCATCTTTGGCGATAGCTGCGGCTTTGAGTTCCGAGGCAGCCAACTGTCCGTAGACGGATTGCGGATCCTGGGCCGTTATTTCGCTCAAAATCTTTTTCCAGTTTTCATCATCGCCCTGTTTTTTATAAATACGGGCCATGCGATAACGCACTGCCATCCGCTCCGGATCATGGGCCGGAATATACTGCAAATACTGATTCGCATAGGCGAGCGCCTCACGCAAACGCCCTGCCGTTTCCGACACATCTATCAGCGAAGCGAGCTGGGTTTGAATTTTTCCCGTATCGGCGGCACTCGGGGAATGCTCCACCTGCTCTATCAGGCGGGTTAAGGCCTCCCTGCCCAGAAAAAAGGCCTCTTCCAGGTTGCGCTTTTTTTCCGCCTCCCTAGCCAGAAAAAAAGTCGCATAGGTCAGGCGCGCGCCGGACAACTTTCCGGAATCATACAAACGCCGCCAAAGCGGGGCTGCCACGGCACTGTTATCCATATTCTCGCCCGCAAGAGCCGCGGCATAATCCAACTGCATCTGGAGTTCCGGCGTAAGCTCCCATACGTCAATGCGTTGCGCCACATCAAGAATAGATTGCCACTGGCTGTATTCCAGATACACGCCAAGTACCAGACTAAGAGCCATTTCCGAATACTGCGGGAGCTTTTCTCCGTAAAAAAGCGGTTCAAGAATCTCCAGCGCTTCATTGGGTTTGCCGTTATGCTTATAGCTTGTGGCAAGGGCCACCCGGCTTTCAGGGGCAAGGGCTTCCGCCTGTCCACGCATTGCCGGATATTTTTCCCAGAGTTCGCTCATTTTGGAAAAACGCTGATCCCGCATGCTTTCGGCGGCAGCCATGCTGAAGGTCTGGAGCATAATCTCCTTGGCCCTGGGTGCAAGTTCGTGCTTGGGACGATTTTCAATAAAGGCGGACAGTATCTCCAACGGCTTGTCGTATTGCTTGTCCCACAGATACCAGAGCGCGAGCTTGATTTCTGCAAGGGGAACAAGGGCGCTGCCAGGGTGTTTATCAATGATATTACGGTATACTTCCACCGGCTGCATACTGAGCGGCCCGTCAAACACGGTGAACATGCCTGAGATGGAGGGACTGTCATTCATACCATCTTCAGCGAGACGCATCATGGCCACAAGCCCGCCGTCCTTATCAGGAAAGGCCTTCATGCCGGCTGCGTACAATTCTTTGGCAGCCGTTCGTTCCCGCTGCATGGAATAAATATCGCCAAGCCGGGTTAAAACGATATCCGCCTCTTCACCCGCTGGCTGCAAGTTGATATACAGCCAGTAGTTCCGCAGGGCATTATCAAGCTTGTTCATTCTGAAGGCGATGTCCCCGGTCATACTCAACAAAAGCGGATAATCAAGATAAAAGCGCTCCCAGCGCCGTTCCACGTAATCCATAGTGTTAAAGGCCTGTTCGTAATAGCCCAGGCGATAAAAGGACCGCGTCAGACCGAGCGCCGCATCGCGGGAATAGCGGCTGTTGGGGTATTCCTGAAGAATATACTGAAATTCGTCCGCCGCTTTTTGCATTTCATTACGGTCGAAATAATATTCACCCCAGTAATAGTAGGTAAGCGGCACATTTTCATCTTCCGGATACATACGGCGCAGTATGTTGAAACGCGCTTCAGCCTCGGCGATATTATTTACCTTCAGGTTCACATAGCCCAGACGCAGCAAAGCGCCTGCATTGCGCGGCGATTGCTGGTTGAAATTGATGGCCTGATTCGCGGCGTCTGCAATTTCCACATAATGCTCGGCAAGCTGCTCCCTGTTGACGGCGTAAAGCATCTCGGCCCGGATATGCAACAGTTTTTCGCGCATATCCGCTTCAATAATCCCGCCAGTCAGCAGTATATTGCTTTTTTCCAGGGCCTGAACATATTCGCCGCGCCGCACATGTTCTTCTATCTCCGGCATGAGCACAGACGGATCGGGCGGCGGAGGAATCTCCTTGCCTTCGGCATCCGTATATACAATGGTGGCATTCGCCTGCCTCTGGCCTGCGTCAGAATGCGCCGGCAGCGCATGCTCGGAAGGCTTTTCCGGTTGCTTTGCCCCCTGCCCGGAAGTGGGCGGCGCATTGCTTGCGGGCTCTCCTCCCTGGCCTATATTTTCAAAGCCGCCGGTATTGATTTCTCCTCCGTACACCCCTTTGCTTTCAGCTACGCCCACACCCGGCCCGGACACCGAGGGAGAAGGCGCAGAAGCGGGCGCAAGCGGGGAAGAAAAAGTGCCCGCCGCTG
>DBDO01000174.1 GCA_002293605.1 Desulfovibrionaceae bacterium UBA930 | reverse complement strand
CCAGGGGGCGGCCCAGCAGGGTGAGCCCGGCGGCCTCGGCGCTGCGGGCCGCAAGGCTCTGGTGTTCCCTGTAGTAGTCGCCTTCCATCTGGTTTTTGCCGCGCTCAAGCTCCTCTTCGGGCAGGGGCCGCTCTGCGAGGCGGGCTATGACCTTGCGAAAGCCCTCTTCGGCCTGGGCCATTTTGTCCGGGGCCGTGCCGATATAGAAGATTAAGGCCCCGGCTTTTTCCGCCTTCCAGGGAAAGGCCGTTACCGTATAGCCGAGCCCCTGCTTGTCGCGCAGGTCCCGGAACAAGAGGCCGCTTTGCCCGGCCAGAATGTTCTGCAACAGATCAAGGCCCGCTTCGTCCTTGTCGCCATAGCCCACGGTTGGAAAGAGCATGAGCAGATGCCCCTGGTTGCGGCCCGGCAGATGCAGGGAAAGGGCGCGTTCGCTGTTCCACTCGGGCACGGCGGGGGCGCTTTCTTTTTTATCGGGCAGGGGCAGGGCCTTTGCCGCCGCCACTATGGCCTCCCTGTCATAGGAGCCGCATACGGAGAGTACCCAGGGCTGCTGAACCTGCTCTTTCCAGAAGGCTTGCGCGTCTTTGGCCGTGAATGCGGCAACGCGATCTTTTTCTCCGAGTTGCAAGTAGCCGTAAGGGTGCTTTGTGAAGAGAAAGGGGAACATGCGCCGAAAGGCCAGCCCGGTGGGCTGATCTTCGCGCGCCACAATGGCGGCGATTTGGTTGTCGCGCACGCGGCTCGCCTCTTCCTCCTTGAACGCGGGGCTGCCGAGCGTTTCCAGGAGCAGGGAGAAGATCTCCCCGCTAAAGCGCGAGGGGGCGTTCAAGCTAAGGTTGAAGCTCTGGCGTCCGGCCGAGGCGGAGAGCGCGGAGGCCCGGTCGGAGAGATAGTCTTCCACATCCAGGGCGCTGCGACCGGCGCTTCCCTTGGTCAGCAAAGAGGCGGCAAAAGAGGCCAGGCCCTGGTCCTTGCCGTCCAGCAGAGTATCTCCGCCGCTGAACACAAGGTTTGCCGCGACATAGGGCAGGGTGCTGTCAGGAAGCAGCACTAGGGTGCGCCCCTTGCCAAGCTCTATAATTTCCGGCGCTCCGGCGGAAAGGGCCGCTGCCGGGCCGCTTGCGGCCAGTTCGGGGCCTTTCCAGTTTTTGGCAAGGGTCGCGGTAAGCCAGGATTCCCAGGAGCCCGCCCCAGTCTCGTCTTTTTCTTTGGGGCTGTTTTCCGCCTTGGGCAACAGATCCGCCAGGGCGGCCTCTTCGGGCAAAAGAACGGTCATGGACAGGGCGGCTGGGGAGAACAGGGAGCGTATCAGATCCAGCAGCACGGCCTGATCCGTGTCCCGGATACTGCGCAGATAGTTTTCCTCCCCCTGCTCGCCGCCCGCGAAAAAGGCGAAATAGCCGAGCTTGGAGGTCAGGCCGGACAGGGTCTCCTTGGAGCGGAGCAGGCTATCTTCCAGATTGAGCTTTGCCCGGTCCAGCTCTTCTCTGGAAAAGGTACTCTCGCCAAGCGCGGCCAGGTCGCGGCTGAAGCTCTCCCAGAAGGGGATGAGCTTGTCCGCGTCCATGCTGGCCTGAATATAGAACAAACCGAGGCGCTCAAAGCTGTAGTTGCCGACATCAATGCCGTCCACCAGGCGCTTGTCGTATTTGTAGCTGCGGTAAAAGCGCGAGCTGGCATCGCCCCCCAGAATCTGGGCCAGCACGTCAAGCTGGGCCGCGCGCGTATCGGAAAGGGCGGGCATGGGCAAGGCCAGGGAAAAGTGCACCTTGTTCCAGGGGCCTTTTTGCACCACGGCCGTAAAGCCCCCGGCCTGCACGCTCTGCCGTGGAGCGGCATCAGGCCGGGCCGCGCCTGTATTTTTGAGATTGCCGAACAGGCGCTGGGCCTCGGCTATTGCCGCCTCCGGCTCCACATCGCCGCACACCACCAGCAGCATGGCCTGCGGCTGGTACAGGCGCTCGATATAGGCGCGCATCATCTTGGGCGTAAGGGAGCGCACAGTCTCCTCATAGCCGATGATGGGGTCCTGGTAGGAGCTGTCTTTCAGGGCCTGCCGGTGCGTCAGGCGAAAGAGCCGCTGGCCGGGGTTGTCTTCGCCGCGTTTAAGCTCGGCTATGACTACCTCTTTTTCAGCCTCCAGCTCCTGCGGGTCCAGGCTGGGGTTAAAGGCCATGTCCTTGAGCACGTCCAGCCCCTCTTTCCAGTGCGCGGCCGTCATGTCCGTAAGGTATACGGTATAGTCGAAACTGGTGGCCGCGTTCAGATAGCCGCCTGTGCGCTCAACGTCTGCGGCGAGCTGGCCCTTGGGGCGTTTGGCCGTTCCCTTGAACACCATATGTTCGAGCATATGGCTGATGCCCGCTTCTTTGGGGTCTTCATAGGCGGAGCCCGCATGCACATAGAGGCGCAGCGAAACCAGGGGAAAGCGCCGGTCCTGCTTGACGAGCACGCGAAGTCCGTTTTCCAGGCGGACGCTGTGCAGGGCCTGTGCGGGGGCGGTGTCGGGAGAGGCCGCGAGAGCGGGGAGATGTGCGCTCATACAAAGAAATCCTGTGAGGAGAAGGGTGAATAGGCAGGGCATGAGGAAGAATCCTCCTTTGCGATTTATTGGAAAAATTTCACGGAGAAAGTCTATCCGCTTTGAAAGCGCATATCAACGTCCCCCTGGCCTGCCCGCCGCCAGAACAGGCCCCAGCCCAGAACCCGCCCGGATGCGGCGCTCTGATCTAATAGTCTTTTTTCCATCCCAGCCCCACTTCGCTGGCAGCGGAAGAGCTTTTTCCCTGCAAGGTCAGACTGGGGAAGAGTTCCACCTCCACCCGCACTGCCGAGCCCGTACTGCCAAAGCCCTGGTCCACGCCCACATAAATGCTGTCGTTGATATATTTACCGGCTTCCAGGGTGGGGGCACCCGCTTGCGGGTCTGTGCCTGCGGAAGAGCCGGGACCCAGAAGGTCGCCTTCGCCGGACTGGCCCGAAGTGCTGCGCTGGTTCATGCCCTGGGCGCTGCCTACCCGCAGCATGTCCAGGCCGGTTTTTTTGCGCACGCTGGAGAGCACATCCGGGGTGAGGGTTTTGCCGCTGCTCAACTGGGACAGGCTGTTGGCCAGTTGCACGGCCTCAAAATGGCTTAAGGAAGAGGCGCTTTTGCCAAAGAGCACATGGGCCAGCACCTCGTCCTGGGGCAGGGGGGGCTCGCTTTCCATGCGCAGGCGCGGGTTTTTGGCCGTGCCCTCCACGCGGATAAGGGCCGTTATGCTCGGCCCTTCATAACTGAGCGTCAGATTCAGGGCCGGGTTGATCTCCTGACCGCCGTCAAAGCTGATTTCTCCGCCGGAGAAGGCGAAGGTGCGGGACATAAGCTCAAAAGAGCCGCGCGCCGGTTTGAGCGCGCCGACCAGAGAAGGCTCGGAGGCCGCGCCTTTGATGCGCAGTTCGCCTTGCCATTCGCTGTCCAGGCCGCTGCCGCGAATGTAAAATTTATGGGGCACGCGGATTCTCAGATCCAGTTCCGGCCCTTGCGCGAGCCGATCCGCATCGTCCTGGGCCGGGTCCGGCTTCCTGGTCCGGGCCGGGCTCTTGCCGCCGGAAGTCTCTGCTTTGGGCGGGGCTTTCGCGCTTTTTCCCTGCGTTTGCTGCGTCAGGGCCAGTTCCGGCACGGAAGCGCCCAGCCTGCCTGTGAGCAAGAGTTCGCCCTGTTCCACCAGAATGTCGCCGCCAATGGCCGCGCTGTCCGCCGGGCCGCTCAGGCCGAAAATGCCGG
>DBDO01000055.1:6943-13847 GCA_002293605.1 Desulfovibrionaceae bacterium UBA930 | reverse complement strand
CGCCTCGCCGCACGGCAGACAGGCCGACCACAGCCCCGGCGATATCGCTGTTCTGGTGCGCACGCATGCCCTGGCATCGGTGTATCGCAAAGCTTTGGACCGCAAAGGCGTGCCTGTTTCCGAGCCTTCCGGCGATGCCTTCTGGGCTGACGAGCGCACGGCCTTTATTTTACGGGCCGCAGGGCGCATGCTCGGCATTGCCGTGGCCGAACAGGAACAGGACGCAGGCCTTCCCCTCTGTCCTGACAAGGTGTTGGCCAACGGGCCGCTCGGCGTGGCCGCCTACCTGGCCGCCTTTCCCCCTTTTGACGAGCGCTTCTGGCAGTCCAAGGCCTTTCGCTCCATGGTCAAGGCCTATAACGAAAACAAGGGTTGGGCCGGGCTGATCACCTGGGTCAGTTTGCAAAATGAGCTTGAGCTTGTGCGGGCCAAAGGCGAACGCGTGCAGGTCATCAGCCTGCATGCGGCCAAAGGCCTGGAGTTTCGCACCGTCTTTCTTCCGGCTCTTGAAGACGGGCTGTTGCCCTTTGCCGGGCCGGATCTGCTGGCAGGCAAATTTCTGGAAAAAAACGGCGGCCCCGCTGCGGAGAAAAACGAGGCCGAAGAACGCCGCCTGCTCTATGTGGGCCTTACCAGGGCCAAGGATTTCCTGTACCTCAGCCATGCGGCGCGGCGCAGCCTCTATGGCCGTGAACTGCGCCTTAAGCCCTCGCGCTTTCTGGAAGGCATCCCCCCGGGGCTGCTCTCCCGCTCCGCCCTTGTCGCCCACACCACGCGCAAGGAAGAGCATTTGCGCCTGATGTAGGTAGAGTCTTCAAAAAATTTTAAGGAGTACACTATGCGGCATTACCTTATGACGCTCCTCGCAGCGCTGTTGTTGCTGCTGCCGCAGGGGGCATACGCGAAAAAGGAGTCACGCGTGATTGAGTTGCATACCAGCAAGGGCCTGATTGTCGTGGAACTGGACTTTGAAAAGGCGCCTGTCACAGCCGCCAACTTCAAGCAGTATGTTGAGGATAAGTTTTACGATGGTCTTATTTTTCACAGGGTTATCAAGGGCTTCATGATTCAGGGCGGCGGCATGACCCCGGACATGAAGGAAAAGGAGACGCGCGCGCCGATCAAAAACGAGGCCGATAACGGCCTGCGTAACGATAAATATACGATTGCCATGGCCAGGACCAATGACCCGCATTCCGCCTCGTCCCAGTTTTTTATCAATAGCGCGGACAACGCCTTTTTGAACCACTCCTCCCCGAGCCCGCGCGGCTGGGGCTATTGCGTGTTCGGCAAGGTCGTTGAAGGCCAGGACGTGGTGGACGCCATTGAAAAGGTCAAGACGCACAGCGCGGGCTGGCATGAAGATGTGCCTGCTGAAGCAGTAGTGATCGAAAAGGCTGTGCTGCGTTAGGCACACTACGTACAACTGAGGGGGTCTGGGGGAAATCCTTTCCCCCAGCGGGGTCCGGGGCAGAGCCCTGGCCGCCGGAGGCATAGCTATCAAACCATAACCTATTCTTTGGGCACAGTGTCCACCACATCTTTACCCGGCACAATGAGCGAGCCCCGGTACAAAGAAGCCCAGGCGAACCACATGGCATTGACGCTCAAGACTTCCTTGAGCGCGCGATCGCGCAAAGGTCCGGCAAGAGAGCGGCCACTAGGCAGCCATTCCGTGCGGGTCTGCTCATCCAGCAGTTTATCTTCAAAAATGATGAAGCTGAGTTCTTCCTCCCGTTCCGGCAGCCGCCGTTCAAAAACGCGCACGCTTTCCAGCTCCTGATCATACAAGGCCACCATGGGCAGCATGCCCAGGGAAAAGTTGACAACGCGGCTCTCCTTTACGGCATCCACAATGACCGCCCCAAAGGCCGCATCAACTTCAAGTCCCAGCACGCGCTTTTTGGCGGGCAGCCTGGCATCCTGCTGGGTCACGCCGGAAGGCAATCGGGGGTTGTCGTAGTATGTACCGGGCATCTGATAGCTGCCGTAGGGGTCTTTGCCGTAGCTGCGGCGGAAACCTGTGGCCCGGGAAAGAACCTGGGCCTTGCCGGAAAACTGGGGGTTCAGGCCTCCGTAGCGGGCTTTTGCCCCGCGCCAGGTGGCCCAGATAACCGGAATGCGCTCAAGCCGCTTTCCCCTGAACGGCCCTTCGATGGATGCGGCCAGAAGCTGTGACCAGAGGCTGCGGCTGATGCGGTCATAGAGCAGGGAGTTGCCGTGCAGCAGCATGCCGCTCACCCCGAAGGAGGTGGCGTGGGAACCGGCCCTGGATTTAAAGGCGATAACGGAGCCGGTCAGGGGCGCATAGCTGATGGTATAGCCTTCGCCCTCCCGCTCGCTTTGACCGGGGATAAAACGCGCCTGCGCATCGCCGGAGGCATCCCTTGCCAGCCAGTCGTTCACCACCTCGTGCCAGACGAGAATACGCTGCGGATAAATGCGCACCACGCTGTTCGGGTATTCAACGATAAACACTGTCTCTTCATTTTCCATGGACAGATCCGCATCGGCAATGGACAGAAATTCCGGCTTGTTCAGGGCGGGGATGCGGTCTTCCCCGACACCGGTACGCTGTACCTTGTCCGCCAGTTCGCGTAGCGCTCGGGAGGAATAGCCGGGCATGGCGCTGGGCATGTCCGCGTCTTCTTCCGCATCCGGCATTGCAGCGCCGACAGGGCTTGCAGGGTCCGGCGCAGGCGCGCATAAGGCAGGCGCTCCGCATAGGGCGATGAGCAATAAAAATGGGAGCGGCAGAAGCAAGGCAGACCTCATGAACAACTCCTGGCAACAGGGAAGGGCTGTGTTTTCTGCTGGATAAAAACACAGAGTCGGCAAAAAAGTCAAAGCCGGGGAGGCGGGAGATTGGGCTTAAACAGAGGCCGGGTGACGCGAATCGTCAACACCAGATCAACGGCCCGCCCCCCGACCCTTGCAGCATAATTACTCTATAATATAGCGGTTTCATTACTTTTTTCTTCTTCAGAAAATATTGCCCCTGGCGTGCTGACAGGATATATCTTATACAGAAGGACAAAGTACGCTCGGAAATTTGATTATTTTAACACGCCCCGTGTTGACGGGGTATGACAGCTATGCGTCTAACCCACCAAGCCCAGAACTATACTTTTTCCTGCTCGGTGCCTGTGTTACCGAAGGAAGACATGCGTCCGCCCTTTCTCGAATTTTTTGCGGGCAGCGGATTGGTGAGCCATGCCTTGGCCCCCTATTTTCGAGAGGCATGGGCGAACGATATTTGTCCTAAAAAGGCTGCTGTCTTTTGGGCCAACCATAAAGGTGCCCCTTTTACCCTTTGCTCTATTACTGAGATACGTGGCACAAGCCTTCCTCTGAGCGTCCTTTCCTGGGCCAGTTTTCCTTGCCAGGACTTATCCCTTGCTGGCAATGGTAAAGGCATACACGCCAAACGTAGCGGTCTTGTGTGGGAATGGCTGCGCGCCATGGATGAAATGCCGCAGCGCCCGCCGCTTCTGGCCGCTGAAAATGTGCCGGGCTTTGTCTCCATCAATGAAGGAGCCCATTATCGAGCACTGCACTCGGCTTTGGTAGAACGTGGCTATAGAGTCGGTGCCATGCTGCTTGATGCCGTGCATTGGCTGCCCCAATCCCGGCCCAGGGTCTTTGTGGTCGCAATTGACGCCCGTGCGCGTATTCCCCGCAAGCTTACATCTGAAAAGCCCATCTGGACGCATGCAGCAGCTATCCAGAAGGCGGCTGCCGGGCTTGATGGCTGGATATGGTGGAAGCTGCCCAAACCCCCGAGGCGCACTGCTACGCTTTCCGAAGTCGTTGATTTTTCTTTGCCCTGTCAGAACACGGCAGTCAGCGAAAAAAACATGGCTCTGATCCCGCCTGCGCATATGCAAAAGCTCCAGGAAAGTGGGCTTTCTGTCGCCCCAGGCTATAAACGCATTCGAAACAAGAAACAGGTTCTTGAATTGCGTTTTGACGATATTGCCGGGTGTCTGCGTACTCCAACAGGCGGTAGCAGCAGGCAATACCTTGTGCTTAAACAAGGGAATGAATGGAAAACGCGCATCCTCAACCCTCGGGAGGCAGCCAGGCTCATGGGGGCATCGGAAGCTTTCCAACTTCCCGGTACATTTAACGATGGATACAAGGCCATGGGTGACGCAGTGGCCGCGCCCGTTGCCGCGCACCTGGCAAAACACCTTCTTTCCCCTCTCGCGGCGGCTTGCAATGAGCTCTCTTAAAACGCGTTTGACAGAATTTCGTGATGCGAAGTCCCTGCAGAGCAAAGGTCAACTGGCCGTTATGCTACATATTACTCGTCTTGCCGCTGAAAATGGTCTCCCTCTCGCGCCGGAAAGCTTGCGGACAGGCAAGAAGGGACAAGTCAAAGGCCTGGGAAAAGGCCGCGTGCAGACTATTTTGAAAGGCCACGGCATTACTCGCGTGTTAGCCGAGGAAGCCTTGGAAACGCTTCTGATTATGCGATTTTTTTGAACACGCTGCATAAAGAAAAAATTGATGATTTGCCCGCCATCGAAAAGTGGTGGATTGCCCGTGTTCAGGACTATTTCAGCAGTCAACCGTTCACTCTGAAATTCGACCCGAGCAAATCTTTGCGCTCTATCGTGAGTGACCTGCTCGCTCAGGCTATGAAGCGCCAGAAGGACAATCCTGGCACCACCTATGCCGGTACGGTTCTGCAGCACCTTGTCGGTGCCAAGCTCGACCTGATTTTACCGGAAGAGAAAAGAGTCGCCCACCATGGCGCGAATGTGGCGGACTGCCCCACAGCGCGCGCTGGCGATTTTGTGCTTGATGACGTTGCCATCCACGTTACAACGGCCCCTTCTGAATCGCTTATTCGAAAGTGCAAAGTCAACATCGAAACAGGGCTTCGGCCTATTATAGTGACCATTGCAGAAGGCCGCGCTGGCATTGAATCTATTGCTAAAGCCTTTGAAATAGAAGGGCGCATTGACGTTATCGAGGCAGAACAATTTATTGCTACGAATATTTTGGAGTGGAGCCAGTTCACTGAAAAATCTCAGCGTGATGAAATCCTTAGACTCATTTCACGATATAATGAAATTATTCAGGGAATAGAAACCGATCCGTCATTGATGATACAATTATAAACAGCAGTTTTTGCCATAAGCAGACATCGATCAAAAGTAATTGATGCCTGCTTGACTTGTAGTAGCAATGGTGCCCAAGGCGGGACTTGAACCCGCACAGCCTTACGGCCTCCGGATTTTAAGTCCGGTATGTCTACCAATTCCATCACTCGGGCAGATGATGTTTACGCGCAGGCTCTATAGCGCGGCTTGCGTTTTTGCGCAATGCCGCCGAGTTTGAGGGGCCGGGAGAAAGCATTGTCCCTGGCCGCTGCCGGAGGCATTATACCTATATCTCGCAGCCCTTAACTGACCTTGGCACCGGGCGGCACATCCCCTGTGGGGGTCAGCAGTTCCAAGCCTCCTTCCTTGCGCACGGCCAGAATCATCCCTTGCGACTCCAGGCCGCGCATGCTGCGCGGGGCCAGGTTGGCCACCACCGTGACCTGACAGCCGAGCATGTCTTCGGGTTTGTAAAATTCGGCCATTCCGGCCAGAATCTGTCTGGGAGTGTCCTCGCCAAGGTCAACCATTACCCGCAGCAGCTTGTCCGCGTTGGGGTGCGGCTCACAAGCCACCACCCTGCCCACACGCAGATCCAGCTTCTGAAAGTCCGCAAACTCTATCTGGGCTGGGCGGGAGGCGTCAGAGGGCGGCGTTTTTGTTGCCGTCTGCGCCGGGCTTGCGGCTTTTGCAGCCTCGGTTCTGGCCTTGACCTCGCTCTGCGGCTTGCCATCGTTCTCTTCCGCCTCAATGCGCGGGAAGAGGTTGGAGGAGGAGGCCACAGCCATTCCGGGCCGCAAGAGACCAAAGCCGTCAATTTCCGGTGCCAGCAGGCCAGCTTCGGGAATGCTGCCCAGATCAAGCGTGATACCGAGCTGTTCCAGCATTCGCTCACTTTTGCCAGGCATGACAGGCCAGAGGTGCAGGGCTATTTTTCGCATGCATTCCAGCAAGGTATAGAGCACGCTCCCCAGCCGCTCCGTATCGCCCGCCTTGGCCAGTGCCCAGGGCGCGGCCACATCCACATACTTGTTCAGGGCACGCACCAGTTCCCATAAGGATTCCAGCGCGTTGGAAAAACGCACCTGATGGAAAAGGCCCTGATAGTTGGCCAGACTTTCCGAGGCGAGATGTTTCAGATCCCGCTCCAGCGCGCTGTCCGCGCCCGGCTGTGGAACCTTGCCGCCACAGAATTTTGCGGTCATGGAGAGCACGCGGGAAAAGAGATTGCCCAGATCATTGGCGAGGTCGGCATTGATACGCCCGATCAGGGCTTCTTCGGAAAAACTGGCGTCACTGCCAAAATGCATGTCCCGCAGCAAAAAATAGCGAAAGGCGTCAACACCGTGGCGATGGGCCATCTCGCGCGGGGCAATCACGTTGCCCAGAGACTTGGACATTTTGGTGTCGCGCGCCAGCCAGTAGCCGTGTACGTTCAGATGCCGGAACAGCGGCAGCCCGGCGGCTTTCAGCATGGTGGGCCAGAAAATAGCGTGCGGCTTGAGGATGTCCTTGGCCACCAGATGCTCGGCCTGGGGCCAGTACGCGGCGAAATCAGGCCCGTCCGGTCCGCCCAGGGCCGTGGTATAGGCCAGCAGCGCGTCAAACCAGACATAGCAGACATATTCCGGGTCAAAGGGCAGCTCTATGCCCCAGGTCAGGCGCGTCTTGGGCCGCGAGATGCAAAGATCGTCCAGGGCACCGCTGTCCAGCAGGGCCAGCACCTCGTTTCTGTAGCGCTCGGGCCGGATGAAATCCGGGTGGTCCAGAATATGCTTCTTCAGCCAGTCCTG
>DBDO01000055.1:3490-6923 GCA_002293605.1 Desulfovibrionaceae bacterium UBA930 | reverse complement strand
GGGCAGAGTCCGTTCTCCAGTTCCTTTTCGGTATAAAAGCGTTCGCAGCCGTAGCAGTAGTGCCCGCCGTACTCGCCAAAGTAGATGTCCCCGGCATCGTAAACCTTTTGCAAAAAGGCGCGCACGACCTTTTTATGATCTTCGCCGGTGGTGCGCACAAAACGGGCCGGGGCCGTTTCCAGCTCGGGCCAGAGCTTTTGAAATTCCACGCTGACGGAGTCTGTGAGGGCCTCCACGCTCAGACCGGCTTTTTCCGCCGCCTGCACGATTTTATCCCCATGCTCGTCCGTGCCGGTGATGAACATGGCCTGTCGACCCATCAGACGCTCGAAGCGGGCCAGGGAATCGGCCACTATAGTGGTATAGGCGTGGCCCAGATGCGGATGGGCGTTGACGTAGTAAATGGGCGTAGTCAGATAATAGGGTGTCACCTTCAAGTCTCCGAAGTGGCAGCGGGTTTGGCAATGCGCAGCAGCGCAAAAAGAAATTATTCCGATATCTTGCGACGCTTACGTGGGCGTTGCAGGCGCTGCGCGTCCTGCTGGGCCGCACCCCTTTCCATATCGGCGTACAGGGCATCGGCAGCTTCGCTGCGGCTTCGCCCGGCCTGGCGCGCGCCTTTGTGCGCCAAAGCCGGATCTTCCGCATTATGCGAAGCAGCAGTGCGCTGTTGCTCCGGCCCGGGCGGGTCGGCCCGCCGGGGGGTCAGCCTGTCCCATTCTTCCAGGGACAATTCGCTTTCTTCCCCGGCCTCGGTCAGGGCCACGATGCTCTGGCTGAACATGTTGGCACGCAAAATCTTCACCGTGCCAAGATCAGTGACGTATTTTTTGCCAAGTTTGGGGCAGCGGCGGTTAAATTCCTCATAGTTGCCCTGCTCAAAGGAGAGACAGCACAAAAGCCGCCCGCACATGCCCGAAAGTTTGGCCGGGTTCAAAAACAGGTTTTGCTCTTTGGCCATTTTGATCGTCACCGGGGCGAACCTGCGCAAATACTTATGGCAGCAGCACACCATGCCGCAGTTGCCTATGCCGCCGATCATCTGAGTTTCGTGGCGCACGCCTATCTGGCGCAGCTCAATGCGGGTGCGGTAGTTGCGCACCAGATCTTTGACCAGTTCGCGAAAGTCTATACGCGCCGGGGCGGTGAAGTAGAAAATAATTTTGCTGCGGTTGTGCAGTACTTCCACATCAACGAGTTTCATATCCAGCGTACGCTGGCGGATACAGCTTTTGCAAAATGCCGAGGCCTCGGCGCACAAAATACTGTTTTCCGTATGCAGGGCAATATCCTGCGCAGTGGCAAGCCCCGTCACCTTGCCGATAATCTGCGTTCCATCCTCACTGATGACAACAGGCGCGACATTATGGACGATGGAGGCAACTTCGCCGAGGGCCGGGCCGTGCTCCAGTTCCACGATGACCTTGCTGCCAACGCGCACGGTATGTTCTTCATCCGGAAAAAAGAATACCTGACCGGCTTTGCGCAAACGAATGCCGAGCGAACGGGGACCGAGTGCCGCAGAGGCAGGCGCGCAACAGATTCCCTCTCTCCCTGTGTGGCCTTGTCCGCAAGGCGGCACAGGACTCTCCGCATCAGGCCGCTCGGGCTGGGCGGAATCTTCACCGCCCCCGGCAAAGGCCGCCGACAAAAGACAAGCCCCCCCCAAAGCACTCGATTCCGGGCTGTTCCATTCCGGCGCGTGCGCGCCCTTTTCGCCGGGAAGCTTTGGCGGGCTTTCCGCTTTTTCCGCCCTGTCGCGGAAAAGGGCGTCCTCATGCGTCACAGTTGTCTCCGGCGGCTTTGCGCGGGTCGGGGCTTGCAAGGGGGCCGCCCCCTTGCCGGGAGCGAGTGAAAGGGCAAAAAGCCCTTCAGGAACCGTATCAACAATCTCGTATTTTCGCTTTTTCCCGCTCTGCTGTCAATGTGCGCCCAGACGGAGCGGTTGTCATTAGACAAGGCCCATGCTATGCTTACCAATGTATACTGACCTGCAACACGCGGAGCCGCCATGAAAGTTGAGCAACTCTCTATTTTTCTTGAAAATAAAGTGGGCCGTCTGGCCGAAGTCACGACCATCCTGGCGCAGGCGGCAATCAACATCAAGGCGCTCTCTCTTGCCGATACCTCCGAGTTCGGCATTCTCCGCCTGATTGTGGATAGGCCCGATGAAGCCCAGGCAGCCCTCAAGCAAAAGGGGATCACAGTGGGGCGTACCAGCGTGGTGGCTGTGGAAGTTCCCCATTCGCCGGGCGGCCTGAACGGTATTCTGCTGATTCTGGAAAAGCGCGGCGTCAACGTGGAATATATGTACGGTTTCCCCTATCAAAGCGCCGAGGCCATTATTGTTTTCCGCTTCGATCGCACCGAGCTTGCCGTGGAAATCTTGCAGCAAAACGGTATTCGAATTTTCACCAGCAACGAAATCTGCACGGTATAAGCCCTGCCCCAGACTCTGCGCCCAACTCGCGCAGGGAAGGCGCAAAGACCACGTCCGCGACTGTGATAAAGACTTCTCACCTTTGCGCCGGTTCCCGGCCTTGCCCCGGCGCGCCTTTGCAACAACAGGCGGTCTTGCCGGGCAACCCCTTGGCCACAGTGCCAGGCCGACACCATTGACGCAACAGCCCATGCCATGAATCATTATCCCCTTTTCCTCAGCCTGCGCGGCAAGGATACTCTTGTTGTCGGCGCGGGCACTGTCGGGCGAAGAAAAATCGCCTCCCTGCTTGCCGCCCGCCCCCGCTCCGTCATGGTGCTCGACCCCGAACTGAACTGCGCGCAAATGGCAAGCCTTGGGCCGCAAGAGCTTTTGCACTGTCATGCGCGCGCCTTTCTGCCCGGAGATGTGGCGGGCAAATTTCTAGTTTTCGCCGCTACGGGCAGTCGCGAGGTAAATGCAGGCGTGGCGCGCGCCTGCGCCGAGCAGGGCATCCTGTGTAATAGCGCCGATGCCCCGGAAGAAGGCAGCTTCATTGTGCCTGCCCACTTCTCAAAGCAGGGCGTGAGCGTTGCCGTCAGCACAGGCGGGCATAGCCCGGCTCTGGCCCGGCTGTTGCGCGAAGAAATCGAAGCCTTTGTGGGAACGCGCTACAGCCGCCTGCTTACGCTGCTCGGACGCCTCAGGCCCCTGCTGCTTGAACTGGGCTTGCCTTCCAACGAAAACGCCGTACTGTTTCGCGCTCTGGCGCGTTCTCCCCTGGCCGGGCAGCTGGAAGCGGGGGAAAGGGCCGCAGCCGAAGACACGCTTGCAGCCCTGTTGCCCGAACCCTTGCACGACCGTGTGGGAGAATTGCTTCATGGATGCTGAAAAAATCCTTTTTATTCTCGTTGTGTTCGCCTATTCGCTCGGCGCTTTCGGCATTGTGCTCGGCACCCTGTCCATGCGCCATACCCTGAAAAATATGGCGAACGGGCTCACCCTGGCTGGTTT
>DBDO01000055.1:0-3477 GCA_002293605.1 Desulfovibrionaceae bacterium UBA930 | reverse complement strand
ACCGGCCTGCCCCTCAACTATTACCTGCAACTTCTGGCCTGGTGCCTGATTTTTTTATACCTGATAGCCTGGGGCTGGCTGCGCTACCCCTTTCTCGGCCTCACCGCCGCTCCGCTCGCCCTGCTTTTGACCATACTGTCCGTACGCCTGCCCAAAATGCAGAACATCCTCCCCGAGCATCTTGCGGTTTTGTTTTTCGGTCTGCACATCTGGGCCTTGTATCTCAGCATTGGCCTGCTGGCCATGGCCTTTGGCGCAGGCCTGCTCTTTGTGTATACTGAGGGGAAGCTCAAGAAAAAGGCCCCCCTGGCAGGCTTCACCCGGGATATGCCGGCCCTGTCCACCTATGACAAAGTCAACCATGCCGCCGTTATAGCGGGCTTTCCCCTGTACACGCTGGGACTGATGTCCGGCTTTATTTGGGCACCCATGGCCGCGCAGATCGTGGAAAACCCCAAGGTATGGCTCTCGCTTTTCATCTGGTTTCTCTACGCCGTCTTGTTTTATCAGCGCATGGCCCTGCGCTACCGGGGGCGCAAAACAGCCGTCATGGCCATTGCCATTTTTGTTATTTCCTTTCTGTCCTTCGGGATAGATTACGTTGTTTCGCACCACCACAGCAGCCAACTTTTGCCCTGAGCCTTTTGTCAATGAACAGCGAACTCCATCTTGTGGGGCTGAATTATAAAACCGCCCCCGTCGAAGTGCGCGAACGCTTCGCCCTCACAGACCCCGCCGTGCTGGAAAAGGGCGTGGTGGATCTGACAGGCCCCGTTCGTGAGTGCATGATCCTTTCCACCTGCAACCGGGTTGAGCTGCTTGCCGTCAGCCAGGGCGATGCGCGCGCGGCCCTGCTTGAATCCTGGGCCGGGGCACGAGGGGAAGCGGCGGCGGCCCTGCAACCCTATACTTACGCCTACCGGGGGCAGGAGGCGGTGCGCCACCTGTTCACGGTCGCTTCGAGCCTTGATTCCATGGTGCTCGGTGAGCCGCAGATTCTCGGCCAGCTTAAAGAGGCCTACCGTTGCGCGCTGGAAAAGCGCCAGGCCAAAGGCATTCTCAACCGCCTTTTGCACAAGGCCTTTTCCGTTGCCAAAAGGGTACGCACGGAAACAGCCATTGCCTCAAGCGCGGTATCCATCAGCTATGCCGCTGTCGAACTGGCCAAGCGCATTTTCGATGATATGACGAAAACCCACGCCATGCTCATTGGGGCGGGCGAGATGGCCGAACTTGCTGCCACGCATCTTGTCAATGCAGGCATAGCCTCGGTACGCGTGTCCAACCGGACCTTTGAACGGGCCGTGCAACTCGCCCGGCAGTATGACGGACAGGCCGTTCCCTTTGACGCCCTGCCGGAACACCTGGCCCAGGTGGATATCGTTATCAGTTCCACAGGCGCGCATGAGCCCATCATCCGGGCCGATGACATGCGCGAAGTGCTGCGCAAGCGCAAAAACAAGCCCATGTTTTTTATCGATATCGCCGTGCCACGGGATATTGACCCGGAAGTCAACGGGCTTGATAATATTTATCTCTATGATATTGATGATTTAAAAGAAGTGGTAGAGGAAAATCTGGCCAACCGCCGCGAAGAGGCCTTACGTGGACACGCCATCGTGGCAGAGGAAACGGCCATATTTTGCGCCTGGCTTGAGTCTTTGGACTTGCAGCCCACCATTGTGGAGCTGATCCGCCGGGGCGAGCGCATTGCCCAGGCGGAGATGGAACGGGCGCTCAAAAAACTCGGCCCCCTGCCGGATGACGCCCAAAAGGTGCTTTCAGCCATGCTCTCTTCTGTGGTAAACAAACTCAATCATGAACCGATATGCTTCCTCAAGCGCCGTTGCGCCGAGGAAGACGAGCTTGCCGTGCAGCGCATCGCCACGGTTCGCCGCATGTTCAACCTGGACGGCGATGCCGCAACGGACGAGCCGCACCCCGGCCGCAAGCCGTGAACCCCCTTGCCCTGTGAGCCCGCATGAGAACCTATACCATAGACCAACTGGAAGAAGGCGATATCGCCGCCATCAACTCCCGCCTCCTTGATCTGGAACTCCAGGCCGGGCTTGAAGGCGTGTATTGGCTTCCCGTGCCCAAGGACATGCTCACCCCCTTGCAGACAGAGCACTTTGAGCAGTGCGGGCCCTATTGCCTCGCGCTTGAAGTTGGCCCCAACGCCGTGCACATGGAACTGCTGGTTCGAGGCATGGGCCGCATCAGTTGCGGCTGCCTTTCCTTTGCCGCGCCGAGCCTGCGCGATCATATGATCGCCTACCTGGAAGACCTGTTGCGGGACCTGGGCATCAAATTCTGAGCCCGCGTTGTTCATGGTCCAGACTTTCCGCCCGCCTGCAAGGCTTCAGGATCTTCCGCCGCAGCAAGCCAGGTTTTGCCTTGATACGGCGCGCTTTATCAAAGAGGATCTCGGGCTCTGCCTGCAAGGACGGCGCATTCTCACGGCTTTTTCCGGCGGTGCCGACTCCACGGCCCTGTTGCTCTGCCTGCACTATCTCGCCCCGAAACTCGGCTTTTCCCTTGCCGCAGCCCATCTTGATCACCGGCTACGGCCCTCTTCCGGCAGGGAATGCGCGCAGTGCGCCGCTGTGTGCGCCGCCCTTAAACTGCCTTTTTTCAGCGAAAGTTGCGATGTGGCCGCACTGCGCGGCCAAAAAAGACAAGGTCTTGAAGAAGCGGCGCGCGAAGCCCGCTACGGCTTTTTCACGCGAACGGCCAGGGCTGAGGCCTGCGACTGGACGGTCACAGGCCACACAGCTAACGATCTGGCCGAAGATCTGCTCATGCGCCTGATACGGGGCACGGGCTGGCCAGGGCTTTCCGGCATGGCGGGCGCAGATCCCGAGCGCGGGCTCTTCCGCCCGCTCCTGCTTGTCAGCCGTGCCCGCATCGAATCCTTTCTCTCCGCTCTCGGCATTAGCTGGATTGAAGATGAAAGCAACAGCGACATGCGCTATTTGCGCAACCGCGCNNCGTTCGTTGGCTTGAGGATGAAAGCAATACCGACATGACTTACTTGCGCAACCGCGTGCGCCACCGGATTCTTCCGTTGCTGCTTCAGGAAAACCCGGCCTTTCTGGAAAGGGCGGGCGGCCTCTGGAAGCTTGGCCGTCTTGATGCGGATTGGTTCGCCTCGCTCCTGCCAGCGCTTGCTGAAGCTCCGGACGAAATCCCCTGCGCAGTTGCAGGCGGCGAAAAGGACCTGTTTCTTCCCCGCGAGCGCCTGGCCTGCCTGCCCAAGGCCCTGCGCCTGCGCTGCTGCAAGGCCGCGCTTGACTCCCTCGGGCCGGGTCAGGCCCGCCTGGAGAGCCTGCTGGCCCTTGATGACTCTTTTGAACAGGCAGGGGGGAAAAGCCTGCACCGTTTCCCCGGCAAAAAAACGGCACTTGTCAACAGGCAGGGCATTTTCTGGAAAAAAACATAAGAGCTTATTGTGGGTTCCAAGGGCCTGAGGCCCTT
>DBDO01000126.1 GCA_002293605.1 Desulfovibrionaceae bacterium UBA930 | reverse complement strand
CGGCAAAGCCGCTTTTCGGCGATGGGGGTCAAGGGGACTCGATCCCCTTGCGAGGTCCAGGGGCGGAGCCCCTGGCAGAACGACAAGCCATTATTTTCAACCCCCTGCGCTCTATGGAAGAATTCTTTCAGCAATTGACGAACGGCCTGGCCGTTGGCGGAATTTACGCCCTGATCGCCCTGGGCTACACCATGGTATACGGGGTGTTGCGCCTGATCAATTTCGCCCACGGCGATCTCTTCACGCTGGGTGCCTATCTCGGCCTGACCCTGCTCACAGCCTTCGGGCTTGAGGGCAGAATGGGCGGCCTTTTGATTGGTGCCTCGCTCATCCTCATGGCAATGGGCCTGGTGGCCCTTGTAGGCTGCCTGCTTGAGCGCGTTGCCTACCGCCCCTTGCGCAATTCCAACCGGCTCACGGCTGTGGTTTCCGCGCTGGGGGCTTCCATCTTTTTCTCCAACGCCCTTATGCTGGTGTACGGGGCCAGAAGCCAGGTCTATCCCGGCGGCATTCTGCCCGCCACCACCGTGGGCATGCTGGGCGTGGAAATTCCCCTGATGCGTCTTTTGATGTTCATAGGCGCTGTGGCGCTTATGCTTGTTTTGTACTGGTTCATCAACAGAACCCGTATAGGCACGGCCATTCGGGCGGTGGCCATTGACCAGGGCGCGGCCAAGCTTATGGGGATCAATGTGGACAGCATTATTTCTCTGGTATTTTTGATCGGCCCGGCCCTTGGCGGAGCAGCCGGGGTAATGGTGGGGCTGTATTATGGCGAAATCCGCTACGATATGGGCTTCAGCTTTGGCCTGAAGGCCTTTACAGCGGCTATTCTGGGCGGCATCGGCAATATTCCGGGGGCCATGATCGGGGGCATTTTGCTGGGCGTGATAGAAGCCCTTGGCGCGGCGTATATTTCCATCGCCTGGAAGGACGCCATCGCCTTTAGCGTGCTTATTCTGATTTTGATTTTCCGCCCCACCGGACTGCTTGGGGAAAGGGTGGCGGACAAGATATGATCGCTGATTTTCGTTCCAACGGGCATGTGTCGCTCGGTCTGGGCCTGCTGTTTTTTCTGGTCATGGCCGCCGTGCCCACGGCGCTTGAACTGGGCGGGGCTGCCAGAGGCGGTATTGCCCAACTCGACATGCTGAACAAAATAGGTATTTACGCCGCGCTGGCCCTTTCTCTGAACATCATTCTCGGCCAGGCCGGAATGTTCCACATGGGTCATACGGCCTTTTTCGCCATGGGTGCCTATGCCACGGCCATTTTGAACACGGCCTATAAATGGCCGGTGTTTGCCACCCTGCCTGTGGCGGGCCTGAGCGCCGCCCTGTTCGCCTTTATTCTGGCCCTGCCCATCATTCACTTGCGCGGCGACTACCTGCTGGTAGTGACTATCGGTATTGTTGAAATTGTCGGCATCGCCCTGAAGAACAATATCTTTGGGCTGACCGGCGGGGCCAACGGCATTTACGGCATTGCCCGGCCCGAAATTCTCGGTCTGGCCTTTTCCACCCCCAAGCTGCAGTACTATCTGATCTGGGGCTTTGCGGCGCTTTCCGTACTTCTTTTCTACCTGCTGGAGCATTCGCGTTTCGGGCGGGCCTTGAACTATATCCGCTACGATGACGTGGCCGCTTCCGGCTGCGGCATCAATGTATCCCGTTACAAACTGACCGCCTTCACCCTGGGGGCCTTTTGGGCGGGTATGGCCGGAACGCTCTTTGCCGCCAATATCAGAACTATCGAACCCACTTCCTTTAATTTTTACGAATCGGTCATTTTGTTCGCCATTGTTATTCTCGGCGGTAGCGGCAGCATTGTGGGGGTGCTGCTTGGCTCCTTTTTGCTGATAGGCTTGCAGGATGTGTTCCGGGGCTTTGAAAGCGCCCGCATGCTGGTGTTCGGCGGTGCCATGATGCTGATGATGATTTTCCGGCCCCAGGGGCTTTTGCCGCCCCGGCGCAGACGCTATGAGGCCCGCCCTCTTGTGGGGCGTTTCCCGTCCGGTATCACGCGCTCTGACGCGGATAAGGAGGGCGGAGCATGAGCCTGATCAGTCTGCAAAATCTTCTTAAGACCTTTGGCGGGCTTGTCGCCGTTACCGGTGTATCCTTTGAGGTGGAGGAAAACAGCATTGTTGGCCTTATCGGGCCGAACGGCGCTGGAAAGACCACGGTCTTTAACATTATTACCGGAAACTACAGGCCGGACAGCGGCGAAGTTATTTTTAACGGCAAGGATATCACGGGCCGCGCCCCTCATGATATCGTGCGCATGGGCATTGCCCGCACCTTTCAAAACATCCGGCTTTTTCAGGACATGAGCGTGCTTGAAAACGTGCTGGCCGGATGCCATTGCCGGATGAAGGCCGGGCTGTTTTCCTCCATGTTCCGACCGCCCAGCCAGCGGCGGGAGGAAAAGGAGGCCGTGGAGCGGGCCATGCGCGAACTCGCCTTTGTGGGGCTGGACGCGCAGTTCGCCAACCTTGCGGGTAATTTGTCATACGGCAACCAGCGTCTTTTGGAAATAGCCCGGGCCCTGGCCTCGGACCCGCTCTTTCTGATCCTGGACGAGCCTGCGGGCGGCATGAACGATCAGGAAACAGCGGCCCTGACAGCCCTTATCCGCTCCATACAGCAGCGCGGTATCACCATTTTGCTTATCGAGCACGACATGAATCTGGTTATGCGCGTGTGCCGCAAACTGGTGGTGCTGGAGTACGGTGCCATGATTGCTGAAGGCACGCCCGCTGCAATCAAGGCCAACCCGCAGGTCATTGAGGCCTATCTCGGGGCGGAGGATTAGGAAGATCATGAGCGCGGCATATCTTGAACTGCGCGACCTGCGCGTTGCTTACGGCAAGGTCGAGGCCCTGCACGGCATCAACGTGCGCGTGGAAAAGGGCGAAATAGTCACTATTCTGGGGGCCAACGGCGCGGGCAAAACCACCACCCTGACCACGATCAGCGGCTTGATGAAGCCGAGTGCGGGCGGCGTTTTTTTTGATGGCAAGCCCCTGCATACCTTGCGCAGCTTTGAGGTGGTGCGGCTTGGCATAACCCATTCTCCCGAGGGCCGCCGTGTGTTCGGCGCGCTCACCGTACGGGAAAATCTGGATCTCGGTGCCTTTACCGCCAAAGATCCCGAGCGGACCGGGCGTATTCTGGGTTGGATTTTTGAGCTCTTTCCCCGCCTGAAAGAACGGGCGGGCCAGCTTGCCGGAACGCTTTCCGGCGGGGAACAGCAAATGCTGGCCATTGCCAGGGCCCTCATGGGCGACCCCAAGGTGCTCTTGCTGGACGAGCCCTCACTTGGCCTGGCTCCGATTCTGGTGCGCTCCATTTTCGAGTCGGTGCGCGAAATCAACGACAGGGGCGTTACTGTGATCCTGGTAGAGCAAAACGCCAGAGCGGCCTTGAAAATAGCTTCCCGCGGCTATGTGATGGAAGTGGGCAGAGTGGTTATGGAAGACAGCGCCGATGCCCTGCTCGCCAATCCGGATATTCAGGCGGCCTATCTTGGCGGCACCGAAGGATAAAGGCTTGAAGCGGGGACAAAGCGCAGGTATAGTGCGCTCAAGGGCATTGCATATGAAATGCCCTGCAACGCTTTATCTCCAAATCCCTGCCCCCAGAGAGGCGCGGGCGAACCTTGTTCGCCGTCACGCAGCTCTTTGAAGCGCTAACTGCTCTAAACGGGTTCCGGAAGAGCCACGACGGAGGAGAGCCATGACGGAAAAGACCCCCCGGATAATGAAAGTCATGCTCCTGGCCGTGGGCCTTCTGGCCGCGCTGATTATTCTTTTCATTAACCGGAACCTCGCCACTCTTGTCGAATTTTTTTACCGGGGGAGTGAGCCCTGGGCGCATCTTGCCCTTCTTTCCGTTGAGGCCCTGGCCTTTTCCTGGTTCTGGCGCGGTCTGTTCGGCAGGCATAAGCACCTGCTTTTGACGGAGGATGACTCGGAAGAAGCGCGCGTTCGCTTTGCTGATGAACTGGCAAGGCGGATGCGTAAAAACCCCCTGCTCAAAAAAGCGGGGATCCTGCCGAAACACTTCAGTTCAGAGAAAGAATACCGGGAAAAAGCCCTGGCCTTTTTGCAGGAGACGGCGGATAAGGAAAGGGATCAGACGGCCCGGCGTATTTTTCTGGCAACCGCGCTGACCCAGAACGGGCGTCTTGACGCCCTAATCGTCTTTGTCTGCCTGTGCCGCCTGGTCTGGCGCATTTCCGCCATCTACAATCAACGCCCGCACCCGCGTGAGCTGTCCTCCCTGTACTGGGCCGTGGCCACCTCCACCTTTCTGGCCCTGTCGCTGGAGGAGCTTGATATCACTACGGAAATCACCGTTGGTTTCGGGGAGGCATTTCATGCCATGATCCCCGCAGGCATGACTGCGAGCATCCCCTTTGCGGGCAAAGCCCTGCAAACCTTTGCCTCCGCCACTATCGACGGCGCGGCCAACTGCTATCTGGCGCTCAGAACGGGCATTATAGCGCGCAACGCATACGCCTATGGGGCGCGGCAGGCGCAGCGGCCTTCGCGCTCTATGGTGTTCAAAGAAGCGGGCGCGGTTTTGTGCGCTATGTCCGGCGAATTGGTGGATCGCGTGGCCTCTGCCCTGACCGCCTGTCTGGCCGGTGCGGCCAAACAGGCCGGTGGCAGAACGGTGAAGGCGGGCAGGAGTTTTGTGGAAGGCCTGGGCCTGTCCGCAGGCAGACTCGCTGCCGGAACCGCAGGCATGGTGCAGGACACTGGCAGGGGCGCG
>DBDO01000240.1 GCA_002293605.1 Desulfovibrionaceae bacterium UBA930 | reverse complement strand
GGCCCTGGCAATGGCCACGCGCTGCTGCTGCCCGCCGGAAAGCTGGCGCGGCATGCGGTCGGCCAGGGCGTCCAGGTGTACCCGGCGTAAGGCCTCGTCCACGCGCGCGCTGATTTCCGCTTTGGGCAGCCCCTGCATGCGCAGGCCAAAGGCCACGTTGTTCCACACCGTCATGTGCGGAAAGAGCGCGTAGTTTTGAAAAACTGTGTTCACCTGCCGCCGTTCCGGCGGGGTAGCGGTGATATCTTCGCCGTTCAGGAGCAGCTCACCCTTGCTCGGGCTTTCAAAGCCGGAGATAAGCCGCAGAATGGTGGTTTTGCCGCAGCCTGACGGCCCGAGCAGGGTGAGAAACTCGCCGTTGGCGATTTCCAGATTGATATTGTGCAGGGCCGCGGTGCTGCCGTAATATTTCGCGACCCCCCGCAGTTCGATGATAGACCGTTGTTCCAACGAGACTGTCCTCACAGATGATTATCGCACAGGGGAAGAGGGTATGAAACACAGCGCCGGAGCAAGAAAAACGGCCCTTTTTGTGAAGGGAGCACACGCTTGGGAGCGCCCGGCCAGGACAAAAAGGACCGCGTAAGGCGGCTATGTCTGTATCTATACCTGTATACCAGAGCCCCGATTTTGTAAAGCCCGGAGCAGGGAGCAAATCCCCGAACCGTCCGGCCCTAATCTTGCCAATTGCAGCGGCCGGAATCGAGCGCCTCGATGAGGCGCTCCATATTGTCCGGCTCTCCGGGCTTGTGATCATCAGGGTAGAGCAGGGCCGACATGTAGAAGACGGAATCAAGCTCCAGGGCGTTGCGCGCCCCTTGGGCGAAGGAGAGCAGCTTGCCGGATACATAAAGACGCTGCGTTTCAGGCAGAGAATGCTGCATAATCAAGGATCTGTGCGGCAGCGCCGCAAGGTGCTCGGCCCGCATCCGCATCAGGGCGCGGTAGCGGGCCTCGTCCTTGTGTTCGTACAGGGCCTTTTGGGCCTGCTCTTCAATCGCTTTTAATTCCCTGTGCTCGTCTGTAAGCCACTCAACAGCTATGGCGAAAGGCTTCATGCCCGGACCCCCCTATTTGTTCATAACGTTGAGGAACTCCTGATTGCTCTTGGTGCCGCGCATCTTGTCCAGCAAAAATTCCATGCTGTCGATGGCCGACATGGGCGCGAGAATTTTGCGCAAAATCCAGACCCGGTTCAGCACGTCATCGGAGAGGAGCAGCTCTTCCTTGCGGGTTCCGGTTCTGTTGATGTCAATGGCCGGGAACACGCGCTTTTCGGCAAGGTGGCGGTCAAGGTAGATTTCCATGTTGCCGGTGCCCTTGAATTCTTCGAAAATGACCTCGTCCATGCGCGAGCCGGTGTCAATGAGGGCGGTGGCGATAATGGTCAAACTGCCGCCTTCCTCAATATTGCGGGCCGCGCCGAAAAAGCGCTTGGGCCGTTGCAGGGCGTTGGCGTCAAGACCGCCCGTGAGCACCCGGCCCGAAGAGGGGGTCACCGCGTTGTAGGCCCGGCCAAGGCGCGTGATGGAGTCGAGCAGAATAACCACATCGCGCTTGCGCTCCACCAGGCGCTTGGCCTTTTCCAGCACCATTTCGCATACCTGCACATGGCGCTGCGGGGGCTCGTCAAAGGTGGAGGAGATGACCTCGGCGTTTTTCACCGTGCGCTCCATGTCGGTCACTTCCTCGGGGCGCTCGTCAATGAGCAGCACGATCAGGTAGGCGTCCGGATGGTTGGCGTTGATGGCATTGGCCATGGACTGCAGGAGAATGGTCTTGCCCGTGCGCGGCGGCGCAACAATAATGCCGCGCTGCCCGCAGCCTACCGGGGCCATCAGGTCTATAACCCGCCCGGAATAGGCCTTTTCGCCGTTTTCCATGGCTATGCGGCGGTCCGGATAGATGGGGGTGAGGTTGTCGAAGAGCACGAGGTTTTTGGCGTTGGCCGGGGGCTCAAAGCCGATTTCGTTCACCTTGAGCAGGGCGAAGTAGCGTTCCCCCTCCTTGGGCGGGCGGATTTGGCCGGAAACGATATCGCCCTTTCGGAGGCTGAAGCGCCGGATTTGGGAGGGGGAGACGTAAATGTCGTCCGGCCCGGGCATGTAGCTGCAAAGCGGCGAGCGCAAAAAGCCGAAGCCATCGGGCAGAATTTCGAGCACGCCATCGCCGAAGATGGCACCGTTCTGGGAAGAGCAGTTCTGCAGGAGCGCGAAGATAAGCTCCTGTTTGCGCATGGAACTGGCGTTTTCAACTTCAAAGGAATCGGCCAGGGCCATGAGTTCGGTCATGGATTTGACCTTGAGCTCAGACAGGTTCATACCTGCATCCAGGGCTTCCGTCACAGAGGTGGTTTTCTTTTTCCGCATAGAGAAGGGTGTTGTGGAGGTTGTTGATAAAAGGTCCGGCCATGAAGGGCAGGGCATAGCGCAGCGCACGAGAGGAACACGGACGGGCCGTGCCCGCAGTGTCCGCAAGCACTTCACTGTGAAACTGCTCTATTAAGTATGTTCGCATTATAGCGCGTCAGACACCGTAGCTATGCAGTCTGATGAACGCGCGTCAGCGCCGTCAGGCCTCTGCCTTCGAGGGGCAAGGACAAACGCAGGGAATTCTCGGGGATGGTTTCCGGCAAGGGTGTGCTCGGCAAAGCCCGCCTTTTTTGCATGGACGGCCGCTTGTTGTCTCGTGCTGATTTCTTGCGCCGACTGTTCGCTTCGACGCCGGAAGGACTTTCGTATTGAAGTATGCAATGCCTTCTAGCCTAATTATCCGCGCATGGCAAGGGGGTCAGTCCTCTTTTTCCGGCTTGGCGAGTATGTCCGCGTAAAAATTTTCAATGACCGCCTTAAGCTCCTCTTCGTTGCGCCCGAGCACGCAGGACAGTTCCGAGGTCACAAGCCCCATGGCCTGCTCAAGCAGACGGCGCTCGCCAAAGGAAAGCTCCTTTTCTCCGCTGATCAGAAAAAGTTCTTTGAGCACATGGCCGACATCAAGCAGAGAGGCGCTTTTCAGCCGTTCCGAGTACTCCCTGTAGCGGCGGTTCCAGTTCTGGCCGGAATAGCCGGAAAAGGACGTGCGGTCCTGGAGCGAATCAAGCACGGCCTGGGCCTCGTCAGCGCTGCACGGGGGGCGCAGCCCCACGCTGCCCGCATTGTTGACGGGAACCATGACCGTTATATTATTGGTGAAAATGCGGATGATATAGAACTCGGCTTCTTGCCCGCCGATTTCCTGGCGTTCAAGACGCTCAATGACGCCAACGCCCTGCGCGGGATAAACAACAAGCTGTTCCGGGGTATACACGGGAAGACTCCTGAAAAGCGATACGCCATGCGAAGGGGGACAGAGTTTTTTGGGATGGCCGCCGTGCTCCGCGAAGAAGGAGCGCGCCCGGCCATGCGAGAAATGCCGACCGGGAAAGCGGATAAGGCATGCTGCGTTCGAAAGGATGATAACGCAGCCCGCCCCTTTAGTCCAGCGCTTCGCGCGGGCTTCGGCAGAGGCCCCTCCTGCCCGCATTGTCAACAGTTTCGGGTATTGGCGAAATTTTTTTTCACCAGAAGGCTTTTTTTTATTCCAATTTGTTTTCTTATGGTGTATATAAGAAAAGAGCTATATAGGAAAAGTGTAAGCGTTATGCGCATGTAGTTGTATTGTTTATCGCATTTTGGGGGCTTGAGAACGACTACTTCATCCGGAACAAAGGCCGGGGAAAGTAAACACCTGCGTGCAGTGCGCCTTGCGTGCGGCGGGAATGTTTGCTGGCCGCGTTTCGAGACAGTTCAGCTTCAGACTGCTATACCTCCGCTTTTGCGACTGCCCTGAACAGGGGGATCCGCGTCCTTGCTTTTTGCAGGCGGATCCTTTGGGGATTTTCAAAGAAGAAAAGGAAGGATGATGCCATGAGTCAAGCAAACCTTAGTGCAGAACAGCGTGTACGTTCCGGTCAGACAGTGCGTGTGCCGCAGCCCGAAAAGGGGGCCGAAGCCTCTGTGCCCTCTTCGCCGGGCGGCATACTCGACCTTGCCTTTGACCCTTCCGGGGCCACAGCGACCCGGCAGGACAACAATCTGGTTTTTGATCTGGACGGCGGCGGCAAGGTAACCCTTACCGGCTTTTTCGCCGTGGGCGATCAAAGTCTGCCCACCTTGCGCCTGCCGGACGGCACGGAAGTGGCCAGCGCCGACTTTTTCCAGGGCAGTGCGCTTGATATGACCACTGCGGCCGGCCCTGGCGCCGGGAGCCCTTCGGGCGGGGGCACGAGCTACGCCGATGACCCCGGCACGCTCATGACCGGGGTGGACAAATACGGCATGCTCGGCACCGACTACTGGGACCGGACCACAGAAACGGCGCTTGACGCGATTGGCAGGCTGGAGATGCCCACCGGCCTCTATGGTTTCACCGTCACTTCCGGCTCCGGAAGCAATGCCTTTGAAGACGGAGCGCCAAACCAGCACCGGGCCGGGGGGCAGGATGATATTCTGGCGGCGCGCATACATTTCACGCCGGAACCCGGCATCGGGACCGGCCTTGGGGCGATCACCCTTTCCGGCTTCCCGGAAGGCACGCGGCTTTTCCTCGGCGATCCGGCCCTTGGCGTTGCGGCCCTGCCTGAAGGCCCCTCCTATGTGTTCGGCATGGAGGATTTTTCCGGCCCCGGCGTTTACCTTATTCCGCCGCGCGACAGCGATGCGGATTTCAGCTTCAACACCGCCGTGGAATTCGTCCGGGGCGGGCAGGTGCTGCTGCTTGAGCAGGTCGTGGACGTTATTGTGGACGCCGTGGCGGACAGGCCCTTTGATCTGGGCGCTGCGCTGACGGATGACGGCAGCAGCCAGCACCACATGAGCGCGAGCGTGCAGCAGGAGCAAAGCCTTGTGAAAGGCCTGGAAAGCACAGTCTACAGCGTCAGCGCCGGGGAGGACGAGGGCGCGGTCAGCGTGAGCCTTGAGGTCACGGCCTCTTTTTCGGACTACAGCGATGGTTCGGAAGCGCACTTCGTGCTTGTGGAAGCCCTGCCCGGCTTCAGCGGCCCCTATGCCACCACCCTTGTGGAGGGCGTGCGCTATTTCCAGATTCCGGTGGATAACGCCCTGCTTGCGGCGAATGGCGGCAGGGCGGTTATAGCGGTCAGCCTTGCAGCCCCGCGCAGCGCTGTTGATACGGGCTATTCCCTGCGCACCGGGGCTATGGCCGAGGATCAGCCAGGGGATGCGGAACTGAGCCTGGACAACAACCTCTCCGTGCTCATCCATGACGAGCCCCTGTCCTTTACTGTGGATGTCATCAATTCCAGCTTGAGCGTGCAAACGGGCTGGGCTTCGGAAGGCGCAAATCCCGCCAAACATCTGAATAAGGCCTTTGGCACAGGCCCGGAGCTCTCCCATGCCTATGGGGGAGAGGAGAGCGCCGCCACAGCCGGGGGCGCTGCGCCCATCCACATCAGCATCAATGGTGCGGGCAATGAATTTATCACCCAGGTAAGCCTGAGCGCGGACGCCGCGCGCGGCAGCATCGGCTATACTTCCGGGGGCCTTTTTGTTCCCCTGAGCCAGGGCGGCAGCATCGGCACAGACCCGGCCTACAATTTTTCCTACGACAGCGCATCTGATAGCTGGACCATCACCGTCACAGGGGGCAGCACGGTCACCAACCTGGACGCCCTGGGCCTGGTCTTCCGGCCCGGCCCCGGCGATAGCTCCATGCCCCCGCCCTATGCGGCCTCCTACTACGATGACTCCGACCTCTCCCTGCGCTACAGCGTGACCGTGGAGAACAGCGCGGGCGCGACAGCCTCCTATAGCGGCAGCTCTTCCATTGTTATCGATGCCGTGGCTGATCAGGCCTGGCTGCGGGCGGGCGAGTTGGAAGCCGTGACGGAGAAGGACCAGAACGGCGAAGATCGCTTTATCGTGGACGCCTCCAAGGGCGAGGCCGCGCTTGTGGACGGCAAGGCGGGCTGGTTTGTTTCCAGGGCGGATAACGAAACCCCCATTGAGGCCACAGTCAAGGTGGAGGTCAGCTTTTTCGATCGGGACGGCTCGGAAAGCGGCATGGTGCTGCTGGAACAGCGCGAGGGCGTCAAGGCCCTGAAGGCGGACGGCACGGAACTGGATAGCTGGGTGGACCCGAAAACAGGCGCTTCGTACTATGTGGTCGCGCAAGGCACGGTGGGCGCGGGGCTCTCTGCCGAGGGTTCCTACACCCTCAGGCTGGAAATAAGCCCTGACGCAGACGGCAGCAAGCTGCGCGTCTTTGCCCGCAGCGAGGAACAAGAGCTCGCAGGCGGGGAATACGATAGAGGCAACAATATCGCCCTTGGTCTTGCCGAAAGCAGCATTGACCTGGCCTGGCTTTCCCAGGCCGTGACCCTGAAAAGCGGCTGGGTCTCTGAAGACCGCAACCCTGATAAATTCCAGGCGGGCAGCGGGCACAGCTTTGATAGCGAGGCGATTGACCCGGCCTCATACGGCGCCATCGGCGCTCCGGTCACCATAGATTTTGGCGTGGGGGCGGATAAAGTCACCTGGGTGGTCTTTGCCTATGACAAGAGCAAGGGCTCGCTTTTATATAACGGCAGCTTCCATGTGGAGGATGGGGGCGCTCTCAATCCGGACACGGGCCTCTGGGAAATTGCCATTTCCAAGGATAATTTCTCCCAGCTCTCCAAACTGACCTTTAGGCCCGCAAGCGCCTATTCCGATGAGGACATCAGCCTGTACTACCGCGTGCAGCTTGAAAACGCGGATGGCAAGTTCGAGGTTCGCGGCTCCACCACCATTGTGGTGGACGCAGTGGCGGATCTGGCCGCGGTAGAGAAGATCTCCGCCCCGGACTATGCCGGCGACAACACGGCCCATAGCGGCAAAAGCGGCGAAGCCGTGAGCCTTACGGTCAAGGCCGAGTTCAAGGATGGCGATAGCTCCGAGCAGCACTACATCCTGGTGCAAAAGCCCGGTGAAGGCTGGACCGCGGAAGGCGGAGAAGAGTATGCCTACAAGGGCATCACCTATTTCCGCTTTGAGGTGACCGGAAAAACACCCGGCCCGGACGGCTACACCGTGAGCATTAAGGCCCCGGCAAAGGGCATCGGCGCGGACGAGAAGCACAACCTCAAAGTCGGCACCATGGTTGAGGAGGTTCTGGGAGAAAAGAGCGGCCATGAATACGACTATGGCAACAATATTGCCGTTGATGTGAAAGACGTGAGCCTTGTGGTCAATACCCTGGATTCCGTCCTTACCCTCAAAACTACCACAGCCTACGAAGACCATGCCAAAGCAGTGGGCGCGGCTACGGGCTCAACGACGAACGATGGGCTTATCACGCTGCATATCGGCAAGGATGGCGCTGCATCCGGCGAATACCTCGATGTATCCGCCGGCAAGGCGGTGGTGCTGACCTTCAACTACGCGGGCGAGGCCGATTTGAGCAAGGATGCCTCGTTCAGCATTTTCAAGAATACTGTCCAGCAAAGCACGAAGTATGCCATTGAGAAAAATGAGGACGGCAGTTACCGGGTAGTTATCGATGCCGATGACTTTGGCGCGGCAGACAGCGTGCACAATGTGCAGCTTCGCTACAACCCGCCGCCGCATGACGACTACAATCTCACGAATATCAGAGCGAGCGTGCCCGTAGAATCCAGGGGCACGGGCGAAAGCGCGGTGCTGCAAAGCAATATCGGCGAGATGATTGTGGACGCGGTGGCGGATAAGCCCACGGACGTGAAGGGCTACGCGGCCGACAGCATGGAATCCTTCAGCGGGGGCACAGCGCATAACAGCTCAAGTGAAAGTTGGAGTTCGGGCTCCGGTTTTGAAACGACCACCTACACGCCCAAGCATACGGCGCAAAGCTTTGCCTTTAGCCTCACGGCTGAAGCCAGCTTTTCCGATCTTGACGGCTCCGAGCAGTGTTACCTGTTGGTGGAACTGCTTTCGGGCTGGACTGCGGGCATGATAGTTTCGAAAGAGGGCTACGCCCCGGCAGGCACCGTCAGCTATGGTGGCGCTAGCTATGCGCGCTTTGCCGTGCCAACGGACAAGCTTGTGGACGGCAAGGCCAGCGGCACGTTCACGCTGAACACGCCAGCGGTGAATGCCGATATCACATACGAGATCCGCACCGGCGGCATGGCGGTGGAAAAGATTTCTGATACGGATGACTCAACTGTTAACAACACGGCCATTACCATAGGGGCGAGCAGCGCCCTGAGCGTGGATTTTGTGACTTCCCCGCTGACCGTCAAAACAGGCTGGGCCCCGGAAGATAATGACGCCGGGCAGCATAGGGCAACGGCCTATCCGCCCACGCCCAGCTACGGCTACGGCCAGCTCCCTGCCGGTCTGGTGAACGCTGAAAGCGGCGAAGCCATTGCAAGCGGCAGCTATGCGGCCAAGGTGCAACTGAGCTTAAGTTCCTCGGAGGATCACTTCAACAGCATCACCTTCACCTACAACCCGGCTGACGGCGACTTTATCTACAAGCCCTCGGCCGACTATGCTGTGGCCGTGACTGCGGGCGAGAATCCCGTCGATCCGGTCACGGTCATTGTCAGCTATACGGATACGGCCAAGTTTAACGACACAAACGACAACTTCTTCTTCCGCCCCTCGCAGAATAACGCGGATGGAGACATCAGGCTTTCCTACACTGTGGTGGCCGAAGGGCGGGACGGCAATACCCAGAGCTACACGGGCTCTTCCCTGGTGAGCCTGGACGCGGTGGCGGATCGGCCGCGTACGACTTTTGCGGACGCGGACGAGAACGGCAAAATAGACGTGGTCTATGAGGACGGAACCAGCGCGGCCCGGCCCGGCGGGGTCGTGACGCTGAAAGATATCAGCATTCAGTTTGACGACTACAAGGACGGCTCCGAAAGCCACTTCCTCATGCTGGAGCGCAAAGACGCGGACATTGCCACAAGCGGCAGCCAGTACAACAGCTTCCCGGATCAGACCTTACACATGCAGGGCAAGGATCATAGCCTGGTCATGGTCATCCAGGGGGGCAAAATTACCTCCATCAGCCTGGACGGTGAAGAGCAGGCTTCGTCCGGCGTATATGGAAAATACCTTAATGCCACCATTACCAGCACCCATTATGTAGGCTCGTCCACCAGCTACAACAGCAAGCTGACGGACAGCAACAGCTATAATAACAACCTGCCCACCAATACAGGCTACTACTTCAAGATTCCCGTGCCCAACGAGTTTCTGCAGCTCACGGACGGCGCGATTACTACGGATGTATCCCTTACTCTGCCCGGCGCCTACAGCGGCGATGCCAGCGTGGACTTCAAGGTCGGCGGCATGGCCCTGGAAAGCGCCACTTCCGGCAGGGAAGTGGATAGTGCGAACAACGCGGCCTATGACTTTACAACTGCCACGGTGGAAGTAAAAACGGTTACCTCCGCGCCGAGCCTCAGCCTGGAACGCTCCCACATCTATGAAAACCTCAGGCCCAACGCCCATCGGGAGCATGGCGCTTCCGGCACGCTTGTGGGCGCAGAGGACGATGCGCCTGCGCTGATCAAACTGGGCGGCATGGCGGAGGGCGAAAGCGCCACGATCACCCTGTACTTCAGGGCCGAAGACGGCGCCGAGGTATACGGGCAGGCCACAGTCAGGGTGGACGGCACGGCATACAGCCTGCAAGGCCCGGATGCGGAGGGCGTCTATCAGGTCCAACTGGACAATCTCGGCCCGAATGCCCTTATAGCCTTTAACCCGGGCACAAACTACAGCGACAAGGATATCACCCTCAGCTACGATATCACGGTGAGGGATACGGCTTCCGGCGCAAGCAAAAGCTGGACCACAGGGGCAAAGCCCGACACAGGCGCGGACCCCGCTACCACCTATGGGGAACAGCCCCTGGAAATTACGGTGGACGCCGTGGCCCAGGCCCCGGATCTTGTGAGCGGCTACGAGGATGACAAGGCCTACTTCTGGCAGGGCAAGGGCGAGATTGCGCTGGAAGCCTCTGTCGCTTTCGAGGATTACAGGGACGGCTCGGAACACCATTCCCTGCTGGTGCAGGCCCAGATAGGCTACAGCATCACGGGCATTGCCGTTCGCGATGCAGGGGGCGAGCTGCTTGGCACGATCAGGCTGGATGAAACGGGCACAAAAGCCACCTTCCACTATGCGAATACTGAGCACGCCCCGGCCAGCATGCCCTGCACGCCCGAATCCGGCTCCGTCTTTTTGATGATGAGCGGCAAGCCTTACTACAGCTTCCTGCTGCCCGAGGGGCTTATCGGGGAGTGCGAGGGTTCGCTCTCCCTTGCCGTGAACATGTCCACGCCCGAGAAGGTCTCGGGCACGACCTCCTTCACCATAGGCGCGATAAGCCATGAAGTGCCCAGCCTTTCCCAGGACAACATCACCCCGATCAACGACCGGGCCCTGAATCAGGTGGATCTCAAGGTGCACTACCTGAAGCCGGACGGCATAGGCCTGCGCTTTCAGGAAGAGTTCGTGTATGAAAACGACAGGCCCGAGGCCCACAGCAAGGGCGCTGAAGCGCCGATCCTGGGCGGTTCCCTCCTTATCATTGACCTGCCAAAGGGAGACGGCAGGGCCACGGATATCAGCCTTGCTTGCGAACCCGCAGCGCAAAACCAGCCCACGGGCGTGGTCTATGCCTTTGAATACAGCGCGTATTTCGCGGATCAGGGCATCAGCCGGGAGGACTTTGCCGCCTACCGCGATGGTAAAGATTTGTCGCCTGCGATCAGGGACATCATCATGCAGGCCCTGCAAAGCGGCACGGGCCTGACGGACGCGGCGGACAAAGTCTATGAGCAAGGCCGTGCAGACGATACTTCCGCCGGGAACATCAGCAACTCTATCTTTATCTTTGTTTCCACCAGCATGGACGAGCGCGATGCCACAGTCAGGGTGGAGGCCACGCTGAGGGATGCAAGGGTTGGCGAGGAACCCATAGCCATTGACGCTTCGGCCACCCTTATTGTGGACGCCGTGGCCCAGCAGCCGGTGGTGCAAGCGGACGATACGTGGATCACCCTTAGCTTCCCGGATGCGGATAGCGGTCAGGAGAATCCTTCCGAACTGCGCTATGCGCTCATAGAGGCCAAACCCTTTGAGTCAGACGTACCCACAGTGAACGGCAGAGCGCCCGAGACGCGGGCCGATGGCGCGTACGATATCTTCTATCATGAGGGCCACGCCTACTACAAAATCGAGCTCGACCCGGCAGCGGGGCCGCTCTACCAGTTGCCAAAGGACTCTTACGCAGGCCGCAGTATCGGGGCCATGGCCGTGGAGCAGGCCCAGCTTGAGCAAACGGGCGGCGACCGCGAAGTAACCCTGCACAACAACGTGGCCATTGCTGTCGAGACAGTCGGCGGCAGCGGCGGCGGGGGCCTAACGCCTCCAACGCTCGGCAACTGGATTCCTCCTGGCGAGGGCTACGTCTCCCCAGAGCCCGAGCTTAAGGTCACGCACACCGCTGCCTTTGAAAACGGCACGGGCGGCGATGCAGTACTTAGCTTCCAGTACCATAGATGGATACTGGACGAGAACGCGCTCTCTGATGAGCCCGCCAAGAACGCGTATACGCCAGATGCCGCTCTGGAAAAATATGTGTCCGCCGAGCCCGATGTGGTGGCAATTAGCTTTGATCCCGCAAGCTGCGCGCTGAGAATAGGCGATGCGCTGATATTCGCAAGCGGCGCTGACGAGGCTGGCAGGTACAGTTGGACAGTGGAACAGAAAGCCGATGGCCGCATCACCGTGACCATTCATGATTTCGGCGATTCCGACGGCAGCGGCAATGCGGACGCAAGACCCGTGGTGGCCCTGCGGCCCGGCAATTTTAGCGCTGCCTACGCCGACCCGGAAAGCTACGAGCCCGGCAATCCGGAACGCTATCATAATAATAAGGATAGCGACATCAGCTACGACTGGTACATGCAGGGACCGGCCAGCGAACTGGTAAGGCAAGATGACCCGAACGGCA
>DBDO01000219.1 GCA_002293605.1 Desulfovibrionaceae bacterium UBA930 | reverse complement strand
CTGCTATCAGGGGCCTCCTTTCCGGCGCTTCGGGGCAGGATTTCAGCCTGGGCCTTACGCACTCGCAGCATCATAAGTTTCAAGCGCTGCATTTTTCCGTATGCCCGTCCTTCTTCTGGGATGCAGCCCATAAGTTCGCCCATGCTCAGGGGTTTTTCCCGGCCAGGGGCTTCTTCCAGGTAGCCCCCGTTTTTGAGAATGGTGTAAGCCATGCGCATGTCCGGGGGCAGATGGGAGAGGTCGTCCAATTTCAGAGGGAGGCCCTGGCCGGGCAGATTCTCAAATGCTCCCCCGGCCAGAGCCTCCTCTATTTTGCGCTCCGCCACAAAGGCGATGGCGTCCATGGCGTTCACGCTTACTGACTCAGCTCTTTTTTCGCCCTGGCCAGGGCATCGGCGTCCGCTTCGGGCGATGCGAGTATGCGCTCAAGCAGGGTTTTCGCCTCTCCCGTCTTATCCAGATGGTATTTGTAGATAACGGCCAGATTATAGAGGGCTGCGGGGTCATTTTCCATTTCCAGGGCCTCCTCAAAGGTCCGGGCGGCTTCCTGCATTTTGCCCTGCTGATACAGGCACACGCCAAGAAGGGAGCGGGGGCGGGCCGCAGAAGGCTTGCTCATCACCGCCCGCCCGAGAAAGACCTCGGCCCGGCTCCATTCCTTGGCAAGGAGAAAGGTTTCGCCTATGGCCATAAGGGCTTCGGCGTCATTGGGATTGCCCTGGATCTTGCGCATAAGGGCTGTCATATCCTCTGCCTGCTGCTCGCTTAAGGCTGACCCGGCGGCCTCAGGCGGATTCGTGCCGGACTTTGGCTCGGGCCCGCTTTTTGCGGCGGCGGCAGGCATATCCGGCTTTGCGCTGTCGGGAGCGTTCAGAAAAGCATGCACAGAGGCTGCGAACATGGCGAGAAAGCCGAGCAGAAAGAGCAGAAGGAAATAGGGAGGTGCGGTGCGTTTGGCACTGAGCATATTCATCGTTCGGCCGCCTCTTCGTCCGCAAGGCGCGTCATCTGGGCGATACGCCGGGAAAGGGCGCTCTGCCTGCGGGCCAGGGTAAATATATAGAGGCCGAGCCCCGCCCACACGGCGATGCCCGCATACATAATCCATTCATAGCTGTTCATAAGCCTATCCTTATTTATTTCCGGGGGTATTAACCTCGGCGCATGAGGCGTTCCATGGCGCTTTGGTCCAGGCGCTGGGCGTCCAGGGCCAGCTTGAAGCGGAAAAGGGTGAGCCCGGCCCAGAGCAGGGCGAAAGCGCCCGTACAGGCGGCAACGGTCAGCTTCATCTCGGGTTCCAGGCTGATGGAGGGCGGGTGAATGTAGCTCCAGAGTCTGGCGGATAAAAAAACCAGGGGCACGTCAAGAAAAGCCACAATGCCCACTACCGCGCAGACCAGGGCCTTGCGCCCCGGCTGCATGTCCAGTCCGCGCACAATCAGGTAGCCCGCATACACAAAGCACATGACCAGGGCCGTGGTCAGCCGGGCGTCCCAGGTCCACCAGAGGCCCCAGGAGTGTCGGGCCCAGATGGAGCCTGTGAGCACGGCCAGCACGGCCAGCACCAGCCCGACCTCGGCGGCTGCACCGGACAGGGCGTCCCAGACGGGTTTTCGGCTGTAAATATAGGCGATGCCCGACAGAAAGACGACAAAAAAGCTGATCAGCCCCCACCAGGCCAGAGGCAGATGCAGATAGAAGATCTTCTGCGGCGGCCCCATAGTGGATTCAACAGGAGCGTAAACAAAGATCAGCCATTGGCAGGCTGCCAGGGCAAGGCCGCCCGCCAGCGCGAGCCAAGGGGCAGCACAGGGAGCTTTTTCCAAAAAATTACGCATGGCGGTATGGTTCCTGTTACGCTATTCATTTCCGAAAAGCGGCAAAGCTGCTTTTCGGCGAAAGGGGTCAAGGGGCAACTGCCCCTTGCGGGGTTCAGGGGCGGAGCCCCTGACGGGGTTTGGGGCGGAGCCCCAACATCCCCGGAGCCTTACTCTTCCGCGTTATACACAGCGGGAAAGAGCGCCAGAGCGGCGGCCACGAAAATGGCGTC
Organism: Desulfovibrionaceae bacterium UBA930; assembly: GCA_002293605.1. GTDB lineage: Bacteria > Desulfobacterota > Desulfovibrionia > Desulfovibrionales > Desulfovibrionaceae > Frigididesulfovibrio. The sequence continues at coordinate 7,248 of DBDO01000219.1, read as the reverse complement.
AAAGGCCAGCGCGATGCCGAACCAGCTTTGTGCGCCTTCGGCCAGCGCGCCGCTGAACACGGCTGTTCCGATGCGGATGCCGCCAAGAAAGAGCGGGATGAGCAGGGGAAAGAGCACGATGCTGAGCAGGGATTCTTTGGCGCTTTGACCTTGCGAAAGCGCGCCCAAAAGGGAACCGGCGGCAACGATGCCGATGTCGGCGATGGCGAGAATGCCGAGCCCCAGGGGCCAGAGCGCGCTGACATTTTGGCCGAGAAAGACGATAACGGCTGGAATGAACAGCGCTTGCGCGGCGGCCAGCATGCCGATTCCGGCCAAGGCCTTGCCCAGCCAGATGCTTTGCACCGGGGCCGGGGCCAGCACCAGCCCCTGCCTCTGGCCGTTGACTTCTTCGTGCGCGTACAGGGTGCTGAAAATCAGCACCTGGCAAAAGGCGGAGGCCATCCAGAACACGGCAGCGGCGGCCTGCGGAGTCATGCGCTGACCGGGCTGGAGCGAGAGGCTGAACACAAAGACCAGAAGCAGCCCCAGCAGCAGGGCCTGCACCAACCCGCTGCCCCGGCCCAGTGTCAGGGTAAGGTCCTTGCGGGCAATGGTCAGGGCCGCGCTCAACATGGCTCGCCTCCGCGCGCTTCACGCGTTTCAAAGGGCTCGGGGCGTGGGACCGAGGCGCGTTCTGAGAGCCTGAAGGCCTTTGCCGGGCCGTAAAAGGCGAGCCTTTTGCCTTCCAGAAAGGCCACGCTGTCGGCATGGCGCAGATCTTCTTCCAGATTGTGGGTAATCCAGATGATGCCCGCGCCCTTGTCTCTGGCAGCAAGGATTTCGCGCAGCAAAACGGCGCTGGAACGAAGGTCCAGGCCGGTGCCGGGCTCGTCCAGAAGCAGAATGTCGGCCTCAAGCAGAAAGACGCGCGCCAGGTTCAGGCGCTGGGCCATGCCGCGTGAAAATCCCCGGGCCTTTTCCTCGGCAAAGGGCGCAAGCTCGACCCGCTCCAGAATGGCCGCATAATCGGACCCGGTCACGGCATGCCCGTGCAGGGAGGTCCAGAAGCGCAGGTTTTCCAGGGCTGTCAACTCGGGGTAAATGAAGGTCTGGTGCCCGAGATAGCCGATACGGGGCTTTTGTCCCCGGCTGTTTTCTCCTGTTTCCACAGAGCCTGTTGAAGGGCGGATCAGCCCGGCCAGGATTTTGAGCAGGGTGGACTTTCCCGCCCCATTGGCCCCGGCCAGCACGGTAAGCGCGCCAGGGGGCAGATCAAGGCAGATATCTTTGAAAATCAGCCGGGGGCCGTAAAAATGGGCCAGGTCGCGGGCGCGCAGCAGCATGGCCTTAGCGCTCTGTTGCCGGGCTTGAGCTATCCGCAAGACTCTCCTCGGGGGCGTCCGAGCGCACCCGGCGCACGCGCCGCAGACCGAGAAAGGGGAAAAGGCTCATCAGCGTGCCGCCTATCCAGAGCCAGTTAACCAGGGGGTTGACATTGACCGTTAAAGCGGCCTTGCCATCGCTGTCAAGACTGAGCAGGGTGGCGTAGATCTCCTTGCCCAGGCTGAAGCGGGTGGCCACTTCGGCATAGGTCTGTTTTTCGAAGTTGGCGTACACCCGCCGCTGCGGGGACAAGGTGCCCACATGTCCGCCCTTGGCATCGGTGATGAGCAACTCCGCCTCCAGAAAGTAGTAGTTGGAATTGCCATCGGGGCCGGCAGGGCCTTCCCCTTCATAGAGCTGGTTGAGCGTAACCTGATAGTCGCCGGCCTGGGCGCTCTGCCCTCTGGCAAGTTGCAGGGTGTGCTGTTCCTGATAGGGGCCGGAAAAAGCCACGCCGAGAACGGTCATGAGCAGACCGATATGCACGCCGTGCGCAGCCAGGGCGCTTTTGAGCGAAAAAAGCTGCCTGTTGCTCCCGAAAAGCAGGGCTATGCCCAGCATGGCCGCCAGAGAGCAGGCTGCCGCCAGAAGGGCCACAGGATTTTTAACGCCCAGGGCCCACAGTCCGGCAGCCAGGAGCAGGGCCGCGCCGAGCGCGGCAAAGGCGGCTTTGGGCTGGGTGAACCCGGAAGCGCCCTCTGCGATCCGCCATTTGCGAAAGGGGCAGAAGAGCAGCAGCAGCGCGAACAGGGCGAACAGCGGCAGGCAGGTTTGATTATAAAAGGCCGCGTCAAGGCCGGAAGGATTTTTGGGAAGGCGCGCGCTGATAAAGGCGGGCAGGGCGTCCGCATGGGCCTTGAGGGTGTCGATAATCACTGGCCACATGGTGGCGACAAGGATGATAAAGGCAAGGGCCAGAAGCAGCCAGGCCACCAGCAGCAACAGGCCTTCCTTGGTGTTGATTTCTTCCAGGGGCTGGCCTTGCGCGTTAGGGCTGCGGTAGAGCAGGGGCAGAAGCAGCAGAGGCAGCACAAAGGCGGCTATGGCGAAAGAAGGGGCGTTGAAGCCGAGAAAGGCGCTGGCGAGCAGCAGGGCAAAGGCGGCAAGGAGCGGGGTGCACAAAAGCGCGGCAAGGGCGCTCGGCGGCTTTTTTTGCCCTGGGGCGGGCGCGCAGAACACGGCGGCCAGGGAAAGATAGAGAAAGGCCAGTATAAAGATAATCAGGGGCGCTCCCACCGTGCCGCTGCCAAAGGCGTGCAAGGACTGCACAACGCCGCTGCGCACCAGGTAGGTGGCGAAAAAGGCCGAGATTGTAGTCAGGGATATGAGAAAGACATTGGTGCGCTGCAATTTTCCCCGTCTACTGCCGATAACGGCGGTATGCAGATAGGCGGAGGCTACAAGCCAGGGAATGAGCGAGGCATTTTCCACTGGATCCCAGGCCCAGTAGCCGCCCCAGCCGAGTTCCATATAGGCCCACCATGCGCCGAGCACAATGCCTGCGGTCAAAAGCGCCCAGGCAATGAGAATAAAGGGGCGCGAGGCCTGATCCCAGGGACTTTCGGCCTGTTCGCCCGCAGTGGCGAAAAGCTTGCCGCTTAAGGTCTGGGCCAGGGCAAGGCAGCCCGGCACGACAAAGCCGCCGTAGCCGAGAAAGAGCAGGGGGGGGTGAAAGATCATGCCGGGGTTCTGGAGCAGGGGGTTAAGGCCCCGCCCGTTCTGCGGCGCGAAATCAAGCAATTTGAAGGGGTTGCTCCACAGACTGAGCAGGAGCAGGAAAAAGCCCATGATGCAGAGAAAGATCAGGCAAAACCAGAGCCGGGTACGCTCGCTCACGGCCTTGAAGGAGGGCAGCAGCACAAAGACGGCCCCGCCAACGGCCACGGACCAAGCCCAGAAGAGGAGTGAGCCGTCCTGCCCGGCCCAGAAGGCGGTGAGGCGGTAAAAGAGCGGCAGGGTCGTATCAGAGTACTGGGCCACATATTCAACGATAAAGTCATGACTGACAAAGGCGTAGAGCAAAATAGCCGAAGCCAGGGTGGTCAAAAGGGCCGTGCCGCTTATGGCAAGCTCGCTCCAGTCTGCTGCGGCGGAAAAAAAAGAGGCCGGAAAAGGCGCGCCCGCCTTGCCGGAAGCGGGAACAGCCCCCTGTCTGGCGTCAAAAAAAAGCCGGGCCAGAATGCAAAGGGCCGCCAGAAAGCTGATGAAAAAATTGATATGGAGCAGGGCCGAGGCGGTGGGATAAAGAGGCATGTGGTCTCCTGCCGGGCGGGCGGCAATAGAAGGAGCACTTCGTCCTCACGGGGAAATGCTCCGGCCTTGCGCGGCGCTGCTGCGCAAGGCTCGCGGGATTGCTTCAAGGCGAAATCCCGAATGCGAGTATTGAGAGAAAGGCCCTTGCCCCTGCCAGGGAAAGGCCATGTGTTCCGGGGCCACGCAGTCGCGGCGGGCAGAGCGCCTGTGCGCTCAACCTCTGTTTTCTTTTTGATACTTTGAAGGACACTTGGTCATCAGACTTTCAGCCCTAAAGGCTTTGGCGGCCTCTTCAAGCGCGCCTTCAACAATAACCTCGGCTCCCGGTTTGAAGGCGTCAGGCACCGCGCCTTCGTAAACAACCCACAGGCTTTTTGAGGCATCGTCCTTGTCTTCCAGCAGAAAGGTGACGCCGGGTTTGTCCGCCATGCGGGAAAGGCCGTCTTCTCTGACCGTGCCGAAAAGGCGGGCGAGTTTCAGGTCGGTCGCTGGCATGGCCAGGGCCTCGGATACATTGATAAAGGGCATGGTGTTCTCGGACAGTCCGACAAACATGAGATAGCCCACCCCCAGGAGAAAAAGCCCCAGGGTGGCCGCGTACATGCCTTTGCCGTTTTTCTTCGCCATACTGCCGTCCTTGTCCTTGCGCCCTGTTCAGGCGCTATTTCGTATTCCTGCTGTATAATATCTTCTTGCGCCGAAGGCAAGACGCTCTTTGCGCAGGGCAGGGCATTGCCTCGCCAAGATTGGCCTTTAATTCGCTTTGCTCCGCTATGGACAGGTGGGAAGGCAATGCGCCGGGAACAGCCGCGTATAGTGCGGGAGAGGGCGATGCCGCCCCGGCCTCGCAGCCCGGCACATCCGGTATTGCAGCCCTGTTCTTCCAAAAGAACTTCCTGGCACCCAAGGATGATCTGCCTCTATCGGCTGAGGAGCAACAGACTGAAGAAAAGCAGCATCTGTCTTCGAGCGAAAGCGCAGAGAAAAAGCAGGCTGACTCTGAGTTTTTGGCGTTCCAAGCCGTGTTGCCACATACAAGGAAAGAGCGGGACGAACACGGCGAGTGAGGGAAGAATACTGCTTAAGAGGGCCTTCCCAGACTCCCCTGTGGCTAAGGCTTGGGGGAAGGTCTTTTGGCCGGAAACAGGCCCTGGGCTCCTGCCTGCCAACAGGGAGCTTTCCGCAAAGGCGCAGGCCTGATTTTATAGTGGCAGCATAAAAAGAATTCGGGTATAGGTCCGGTTTCATGCCCTGTCACATGTTCTGAATGTAACTGTAATCCGGATCAGGTTAAGCGAAAAAATGAATATCCTGTACACCAATATCCATCGCAATGACGGAGGGGGACATACTGTATATATTCTGTCCCTTCTGAGAAACAACCCGGAGCATAGCATATTCGTGGCCTGTGCGCCCACAAGCTTGCTGTATACGACCTTGCGAGATCAGGGCTATGATAAAATAATCCCCATTGAATTTCCCGGGAAGTTGAAACAGTTGAGGAGCCTTGTGGAGAATACCCTGGCTTTGAAGAGGGCCATTGAGAAGTATCAGATAGATATTGTCCATACGAACGGCTCCAATGATAACCGGATGGCGCTGTACGCTTCCTGGATTACCCGGAAAAAATTCAAGGTGGTTTTCACAAAACACAATGTCATCAAGATTAAGGGCTGGCTGTCGCGTCTGCGGCTGAAGTGGTTCAATGATGCCGCCATTTTTGTGGCCAACTTGTTGGAGCCCCTTGGACTGGATAAGACGCATCCCCGGTATCATGTTATTGCCAATGGCATAGATCTGGAGCATTGGAAAAGGACGCAGCCGGTTGCAACAGGCCGCCATCTTACCCTGATAAGCCATGCGGGTGCCAGCAGGCATAAGGGATGGCAGCATCTCATGGAGGCCATCGCAGGGCTGGAGGAAGAGGAAAAAAAGCGTCTTACGGTCGTCATGCTGGCCCGGCATGAGGAGGAGATGGAAAAGGAACTGGCCGAAGCGGGCCGGATTTGCGATTTTCGCTTTCCCGGCTTCATGGCCGATGTCCGCCCCGAACTGGAAAAGGCCGACATCGGCTTTTTGCTGTCATACAAAGAGGCGTGCAGTTTTTCCTTACGGGAAATGATGGCTATGAGCCTGCCAATGATTACCAGCGACTTTTTTACACTGGCTGAATTCGTTGATCCCGGCTGCGGCTGGGTGACGAAAATGAAGGATTCTGAATCCATTCGCGCGGCCTTGCGAAAAATTCTGGCCCTCTCACCCGAACAAATGGACCTTATGAAAAAAGAGGCCAGAGAAAAGGCGGAAGCCTATTTTGCCATTGAGGCCATGATCCGCGAGACCAATGCTGTGTATGACCAGGTCATGAAAAGCGGCAGCTAGTCCTCTATACGGGCTACAGAGGACCAGAGCATTTTACAGGCGCATTTTCAGGTAGAAGGAGCCCAGGAGAGGCCGACTGTAAATGCGGACCCGGTTAAGGAGCCATGTGTCAATCCTGTTTTTCACCTTGAAGCGGTGGACGGCTAACGGCCTTCCTGGCCTGTTGATGCCAAGGCTGGTGGTGTAAAAAACCTCAAAGCCCGCAGCCTGCCCCTGTTTTCTAGCATCTTCACAAAAATTGCCCCAAGGCCAGCAGAAGCTCCTGGCACCATGCCCCAACTCTTTCCGCAGCACCGCCTGGTTGTCTTCCATGATGCCGCGCATACGCCGCGCGGTCTCTTCCCGGCTTTCAAAAACACCGAGTTTGTCCTTGAAGCCAGCCACAAGCCGCTCCAGCGCCGCCACCCTGTCCGTGGAGTTAAAAAACGCCACCGCCGCTGCCGCATCTTCCTGGGGAACGAGTTCTTTTATGGCCTCAAACAGGGCGGGAGAGGGGATGAAAGCCCTGCTTGACAGTTCCGGGCCGCGTTCAAAATTCGGCAGGCCCCAAAGAGATTCCGGCTCCGTCTGTACAAAGGTTCGCAATGCATCGCCCGGCCGCGCAAAGCCCGAAGAGGAAGGGCCGGTAAATACCCAGCCGTGGCGCATGGAATGCCCGGCAATGGCTATTTCGCCGCTTTTTTCCATCAGCCTGGCTTCATCCCAGTTGAAAAACATGTCATTTCTGCGGGAAAAGCCCAAGGCATCCCTATAAATACGTTTATCTACGTCAGGGAGTTCCTCAGGGGAGCACTTTCCATTCCAGACATCTTCAAAAGTGCGCCGTGCCAGGCTCCTGTCTTTTGCAGTTTGCGTTGCACATTGCTTCTGCGCATGATTCAGCCGCTCCGCAACCGCGAAAATGACGCCCTTATGGCCGTATTTCTTCATAATGGGCCAGGCATAGACATAGTTATCAAGATATCCATCATCAAAGGTCAGTAAAAAAGACTTTTCAGGAAGCGGCGCGCCGTTGATAAGAAACTCCTCGGCCTCATGCAGACCGACGCCGAACCAGCCGTTTTCCGCAAGCTCTTTGCACTGGGCCTCAAAAGCAGAAGGTGTAACGGAGATATGCGTTGTATCATTGCTGATGATATGGTGCATAAGCACGGGGAGACTTTTCGACTGCTTTTGCATAGCGTGCTATCCTACAGCATTTCACAGCTGAAATGCCCTGTAAAAGTGGACGGGCGGGCGCTGGACTTG
>DBDO01000249.1:5053-5337 GCA_002293605.1 Desulfovibrionaceae bacterium UBA930 | reverse complement strand
AGCACGCGGGGCACATCACGCTTTTCGGCTCGTGCCAGACGCACTGGCGCGGGGCGTTCGGCCTGCCCGGCCTCGCCAGAACCCGAACAGCCGCCCGCGAAACAGGCAAGGCAAAGCAGCGCAAGCAGGAGCAGGGAATGCGCGCGACCGGGGAGGCGAAGAAATAGTGTATTCATACTCGTATCATGCGCCTCATTGGGGGCTGTTTCTCAATATGATCTTTTTCGGACGATGTTTAGTACCTCGCGCCCGAGTGTTTGGCAAGCGCCTGAAATGGCGCGGAG
>DBDO01000249.1:0-5043 GCA_002293605.1 Desulfovibrionaceae bacterium UBA930 | reverse complement strand
GCAAAGGCGGACAAATCCAAAACAAGCCCCCTGGCAGGGGGGGCAGAGTCCCCCAAAAGTAATAGGGGCTGACCCTAAGAAGGGGAGGAAGGCAGCGAAAAGGCGTTACAGAAGCGCTGGGCAGCGGTTTCGCCTTCACGGCAGAAGAGTGTGACGCCGCGCGTTGCCGCGGCGAGGGTTTCGCTTAAGGCCTTGTCTTCGTCCGCGCTGAAGCGGCTGAGTACGTAGGCAGCGCTGTCATAGCCCTGCGGCTTGCCGATCCCCAGGCGCAAGCGGCAAAAATCGGCGCTTCCTAGCATTTGTTGTATGGATTTTAAACCGTTATGCCCAGCATTGCCGCCGCCTCTTTTGAGTTTCATGCGGCCGAGCGGCAAATCCAGTTCATCGTGGAGGACCAGAAGGTCGCGGGCCTCTAAACGATAGTAAGCGGCAACGCGCTGTATGGCGTCGCCGCTTCTGTTCATGAAGGTAAAGGGGGTGATGAGGAGCCACTCGCCTGAATTTTTGCCGAAACTTGCGCGCCACAGGGCAAAGTTGTCTTTTTTCCCGGAAAGCGGGCGGACCTGACCGCCTTTTTTCGCTTCAGCGAGCAGGGCCTCAATGAGCAGAAAGCCGAAATTGTGCCGTGTCCGCTCATATTCCTGTCCGGGGTTGCCGAGTCCGGCGATCAGACCGCGAAGTTCCATACAAAAAGGCTATGCGCCGTTCGCTCCGTTCTCCCCGCCCTTGTCGGCACCGGGCATGTTCACGGTAATAATGGCGTAGTTCACGTCAAAGCTGGCCCGCACGCCTTCCGGCATGGCCAGATCCTGCACGCGCAGGCCCTGACCCACATCAAGGCCGGAGATATCGACCAGGATCTTTTTGGGCAGGGTGGCGGGCTTGCTCAGAATGTAGATTTGCTCACGGTATATTTCCAGCTTGCCGCCGAGCTTGGTGCCCTTGGCGGTTCCGATGAACTCAAGCGGCACGCGCAGCTTCAGTTCCTTGTCCATATCCACGCCGTAAAAGTCAACGTGCTGGAAACGGTTTTTCGTGGGGAAATATTCGGCATCCCATACCAGGCAGGGTTGGGTGCTTTTTTGGCCCTTGTCATCGATTTCCAAATCAAAGACCGTGGTGCGGCCCACGCTTGCATAGAGTTTGTTGAGCGCGGCTTCGCTGACCGTCAGCGGAACAGAGGCTCCGCCCGGGGCGTAAAATACCGCAGGGGTAAGGCCGGAGGCGCGCAGGCGGCGGTTGGCGTTTTTGCCGGTTTTTTCCCGCCCTTGGGCGGCCAGTGTGAGTCGTTCGGACATCTGTATTCTCCTTGCTAATCCTCAGCCATGACAAGTGCCGTTGCTGACGGAGCGGCTCTGCGGGATGCCATTCATCCCTTTATCTTAGGTAAAGAGCACGCTGACGGAGGATTCGGTGTGAATGTTGTGAATGGCTTTGGCCAGAAGGCCTGCCACGGAAAGCACCTTGAGTTTGTCGCAGCCCGCCGCCTTGTCCCCGAGGGGAATGGTGTCGGTAACGAGAACCTGAGTAAAGTCGGAATGTTGCAGACGTTCAATGGCCGGTCCGGAAAGTACCGGGTGCGTTGCACAGGCCATCACCTCTTTGGCACCGTTTTCCAGCAGAACCCGGCCTGCGGCCACCATAGTGCCTGCGGTATCGATCATGTCATCGATCACAATGGCGCATTTATTGTGAACATCGCCGATAACGTGCATGGCCGTGGCCTGATTGGGCTTGTCGCGGCGTTTGTCGATAATGGCCAGCCCGGCACCAAGGCGCTTGGCAAAGGAACGTGCCCGCTCCACGCCGCCCGCGTCAGGGGAGACGATCACCATGTCCGAGGAGGGGGAGAGCTCACGGATGTAGTCGAGCAATACCGGCTGGGCAAATAGGTTGTCCACGGGCTGGTTGAAAAAGCCCTGAATCTGACCGGCGTGCAGATCGACCGTGACCAGACGGTCCATGCCGGCCGCGTGCAGAAAATCCGCAACCAGCTTGGCGCTGATAGGTGCGCGCGGGGTAACCTTTCTGTCCTGACGCGAGTAACCATAGTAGGGCACGACCGCCGTTACCCGGCCCGCGCTGGCCCGTTTCAGGGCGTCAAGCATCAGGCAGAGCTGCATGATATTGAAGTTTACAGGCGCGCAGGTGGGCTGAATGACAAAAACGTCATCGCCGCGCACGTTATCCCCGATTTCGATGCGAATTTCTCCATCNNCTGAAGGTTTCGCACATGGCGGGAGAAAGCCTGCAACCAAGGTGGTTGCAAATGGCTGCCGCAAGTTCGGGGTTGGAAGTCCCCGTAATTATTTTCAGGGTGCCGGGCATGGAAAACCTGGAGGAGCTAAGGGGGATGATTGGCGAAGTTAAATTCGATTAGAGCAGTCGCAAGTGCTCAATATTTCGTGACAGTCTGGCAGGGGCGGAAGGACTCGAACCCTCGGAATGACGGGACCAAAACCCGTTGCCTTACCAACTTGGCTACACCCCTGCATCTGTCCAGCCGGTAGGCGAACCTTCCGGCAAGCGCTGAATATAAACGCTGCATCCTTCCTTTGCAAGCTCTTTTGCCGCAAGTCTCGCGATTTCCGCTTCACGGTATAACGCGAAAAGGGAGGAGCCCGTACCGCTCATGCGGGCCTCAAGGGCACCGCTTTGTATGAGCCGCCCGTGCAGACGGGCAAGTTCGGGATAGGCGGCAAAGACAATAGCTTCAAAATCGTTGCCCCGTCCCGGCGTTCGGGCGAAAGAGGGTGTAGCCCGACTTGCCTCCACTGTCAAGCCGCAGGACAGGTTTTTTTTCGCAAACTCCGGAAGCCCGCCGTGCGGCCCGCCCTGTTCCTCCCTGTAGCGATCGAGGGCGGCAAAGGCCCAGGCCGTGGAAATAGCAAGGTTCGGGCAGAGCAGAAGCAGGCTGTGCCCGGCATGGGGATTGACCGCAGGGCAAAGTTTTTCCCCCAGGCCCGTGACCAGGGCCGGGGTCTTGCGGAGGAAAAAGGGCACGTCTGCGCCCCCCCCGGCGGCGGCCTCAAGAAAGCGGGGGAAGGGGGCCAGCCGTGCCTTGGCCAGCCGGGCCTGTTCGCGCAGCCAGAGCAGCAGGGCCGCAGCATCCGAACTGCCTCCCCCAAGCCCGGCTCCGTGCGGAATGCCCTTGTATACCCGTATTTCCAGGGCGGGGTTAAAGCCGCTTTGTTCAGCATGCCAGGCAGCGGCCCGGGTAAGGGTATTGCGCTCGGGGTCAATATCCAAAAGGGGCGCATTGCCTTGAGATGCTTTGAAAAAAGAGCAGAGAACCCGGCCTTCGGGTTCATCTGCGAGCGGGCGGATTTCAAGCCTGTCGTGCGGCTCTTCAAGCGGCAGGAACAGGCTTTCCAGATCATGGAAGCCATCAGCGCGCTTTGCGCCCACATGCAGATAGAGGTTGATTTTACAACCGGCGCGCAGGGTAAGGGGGGCTATCATACGCTCATTAACGGTAGAGATAGGTGTTGAAGGCGTTTTTATCGTATGCGGGCTCCGCCCGCACCCGGCAGGGACGGCAAGTCCCTGGACCCGGCATATGTGTGCGCTGCGTAAAGAATAGCACGGCGCTACAAAGATTCGACAGTCAGTTCATTGTTGGTGAAAACACAAATTTCTCCGGCAATGCCCATGGCGGCCCTGGCAATGCCTTCGGCCTCCAGACCTTCGCCGCCATGGCGCACAAGCGCCCTTGCCGCAGCAAGGGCGTAAGCTCCTCCGCTGCCGATGGCCGCAATGCCGTCATCCGGCTCAATCACGTCCCCCGCGCCAGAGAGAATAAGAATGCTGTCCGCATCCGCCACCAGGAGCATGGCCTCAAGGTGGCGCAGGTATTTGTCCTTGCGCCAGTCTTTGGCCAGTTCGACTGCGGCGCGCACGAGGTTTCCGTTGTGCTCCTCCAACTTGCCCTCAAAGCGTTCAAACAAGGTAAAGGCATCGGCGGTGGAACCGGCAAAGCCGGCGAGAATTTTGCCTTTGTACAGGCGGCGGACCTTTTTGGCCCCATGTTTCATGACCACGGCCTGACCCATGGTGACCTGGCCGTCTCCGGCTATAACAATGCGCGCGCCGTGCTTGACGGCGAGAATGGTGGTTCCCTTAAGTTGCATGTGAAGCTCGTGCGGGTAAGAGGTGGAGGAATTACTTCCAGAACTGTTTGCGTTCCTTGTATATTTTTTCAAGACGGCCCAGAAGAATCTGGTCCGAGGGGGAGGCGGCAAGGGCTTTGGCCTTGTCCATGAACTGCCGGAGCTTTTTTTCGTTGTTTTCGTAAAGCCCGGTGTAGGCCATGTGCAGATTGGCCAGAAAGAGCTTGTTCTGGCTGCCGTACAGCCGGGCCAGAATTTCATGCAGTTCCGCATCTTCCGGAATTTTTTGCAGCAATTGCCGGGTTATTTCAACGGCCTCGCCTGTTTTACCCGTGTCCCCGAGAATGCGGGCGTAATAATACTGCGCCATCACATCACTCCGATTCATGGAAACGGCCTGGCGCAGCAAGGACTCGCCCCGGTTCTTGTTGCCCTTGACATAGTGGTGGCGGCCCGCCTCGCGCACTATCAGCGCGTCGCCGGGCGCGCAGGCCAGTGCCTGGTCAAAAGATTCGGCGGCTTCGTTGATGCGGTTCTGGCGCGAGGCGAGAACGCCCATGCCCATGAGAGCAAGGCATTTGTTAGGGCCGTTCATCTGTTTGGCAAAGCTCTGCCGGGCCTCCTGGGGGTCGCTGTAGCGCGCCCGGACCAGGGCCTGTACCCGCAGAAAGCGGCGGTTGTCATCCTTTTTTTCTTGCAGTGCTGCGGGCAGACGGCCCGCGCGCACGCCCATGTCCTTGACCCGTTCCGAAAGATCCGGGTGTGTGGACAGATAGGTGGGCGCAGCGCCGCCCATGAGCCACTGCCTGCGGCCCAGTACCGCAAAAGCCCCGGCCATGCCCTGAGGATTGAAGCCTGCGCCCGTGAGATAGCTCATGCCGACCTGATCGGCCTGACGCTCATCCTCGCGGCTGTAACTGAGCATGGCGGCCTG
>DBDO01000085.1:2409-2668 GCA_002293605.1 Desulfovibrionaceae bacterium UBA930 | reverse complement strand
GGGCAGGGGCGCGCTCCCCTGCCGGAACAGCTCCTGTCCGGGAGGCAGTGCGCCGTTATTTTCCCGCATCCGGGCCGCGAGCAGATCGCCGAGCTGCGCGCTGCCCTGTTTGCCCCTTTTCTTTTTTTCCGCCAAAGGGCGTATCCGGCTTAAGGCGCTCAGAAAGAGCGCGGATTCAGCCTCATCAGGCGCGCTGCCTGCGGACGGCGGAGGAAGCTGCGCAGAGCGCGCCGCCTTCTGTTTTTGTTTGCCCTCTGCG
>DBDO01000085.1:0-2229 GCA_002293605.1 Desulfovibrionaceae bacterium UBA930 | reverse complement strand
GGTCAGGCCAAGGCCGGTGCCGCCTTTTTTACGCGAAAAATAGGGCTCGAAAAGCCGGGAGCGCTCTTCTTCCTTAAGACCGGGACCGTTATCCGCCACATCGATGCGCACAAGGTTCAGCGAGGGCTGCAAGGAGACCGTCACCCATACCGTGGGTTTTGGCACGCCGCTCAAGGTCAGCGCTTCCGCCGCATTGCCCAGTATGTTCATAAAGGCCCGGTGCAGGGCTTCCCTGTCCATGGGCAAGAGGGGCAAATCTTCCTGAATGTCCAGCTCCCAGGCGATTCCGGAATGGCTGTTACGAAAGAGATCGGTAATGGTCCACAGCAAATCGTCCAGATGGCCTGGCGTGGGTTTGACTTCGGGCAGTTTGGCAAAAGCGGAAAATTCCTGCACCATATTCTGCAGGTACTCCACCTGGCGAACAATCAGTTCCGTGCTCTGGATGAATACCGGGTTCTGCACTTCATGCCCGAACTTTCTGGCCAGGCGCTGGGCGGAAAGTTTGATGGGCGTGAGCGGGTTCTTGATTTCATGGGCGATGCGCCTGGCCACCTCCCGCCAGGCGGCCATGCGCTGCATGCGCTCGACTTCGGAAATATCTTCGAACACGGCCACCGCGCCCTGATACACCCCGTCCGTGGAAAAGCCCATCACGTTGATCAGCAAACGGCGCTCCTCTCCCCTGATGGACATGCTGAGGCTGTGCTGCGTGCGCGACTCCTGACGGCGCTGAAAGCGCTCATGCACGGAGGTGAGCATGCGGTCCAGCGGTTCGGGCAGCACCTCGTCCACGCTTTTTCCGGGCAGCTCTTCCCCTTCCAGGGCCAGCATCTCGCAGGCCGCGCGGTTCACCGTGCTCACGCGGCCCTTGGCGTCAAAAGAAAGCACGCCGGCCGCGATATTGTTCAGCACGGTTTCCATATAGCGGCTGTGGTGCGCAACGCGCCGGTTCTGCTCTTCAAGCAGGGAATAGGCCCCGGTGGTTTCGTGGCGGCTGGACTCAAGATCCTGGGCCATACGGTTGAAGGAGCGAATCAGCATGCCCAGTTCGTCTTGCGAACTGTCGCTCAGGCGCACGCTGAGATCCCCCTTGGCGACCCGATCCGTGCCTGCGGCCAAGGCCAGTATGGGAGCGGAAAGCTCCCTGGCCAGACGAAAACCGAACCAGACGGCGGAAAGAATGATCAGGGCGGTCAGCACGCCCAGGCTGCTGTAGAGCATGAGTTTGAGCGGGCGCTTCATGTTGCGCAGGGTTTTGTACTCCCGCGAGCCGCGCACAATGCGCTCAATGCCCGCATTAAATCCGTCCCCCAGGCCATAGCCCTGCACAAGATAGCCGCCTTCATCCACGGCAAGAACGGCAATCACATAATCCTGGTCCGAGCCGGAGGTCAGAACATGGGCATGTTTTTGCGCGGCGGCCTGTTCCCAGTTGATTTTCTGCTTCGCCTCGGCCCAGGCCCTGCCCGCGCCCTCCACAGAGCGCCAGTTGCGCTCCTCTTTGCGGGCGTCATACCAGCCGACCAGCGCGGAGCCGTACTCCTGACGCTTGCGCTCCAGCAAGGCGTCCATATCCGCCCCGCCCCAGCTGTATTTGCGTTCAGCCGCCTCGGCCTCAATATTGCCCGATTGCCTGAGCAGAGCCAGGCCGAGCTTTTCATAGACATTGCCCACCACGTCCAGGGCGGTTTCCATGGAGGTTTCAATCTGATCCTTGAACCAGAAGTCCATGGAGAGCTGCACATACTTGGCGGTGACAAAAAACATGAGCAAACAGGGCAGCAGGGAAAAACCGAGAAAGGCCAGCACCAGCCGGGTGCGCAGCCTGGAACCCAGAACCCGCCGCCGCCGTTCAAGGAGCAGCTTAAAGCCGTTGCGCAGCACAACCAGCNNAACCAGCAAAATGCCCAGCAGCAGCACAAAGTTGATGCTGAACACTGCCATGAAGAGAAAATCGCCCGTGCGGAACTGATTCAGCTGAATGGAGGTGAGCGCGAGCACCACGACAAAGGCCAGGGCCGCGAACAGCATTTCCCTTCTGCGGCGCTTGCGCTCGCGCCTTCGTTGCTCGGCCGGGGAAATCACGGTAGGCAGGCGTCTCTCCTGCCGGGCTTCCGGGGCCGTGTCATGAGGGGAAAAGGCGGGCATGGGCTCAAGGCTCCTGCGCGCCATCGTGAGCTACGCGCTGGCCATACACGGCGACAAATACCTAGAAGTCACGCCGCC
>DBDO01000117.1 GCA_002293605.1 Desulfovibrionaceae bacterium UBA930 | reverse complement strand
TACCCATGACTATAAACGCCATGGGCACATACCCCCCTTCACGCCCCGCCGCTTTGCAGTACACGGGCTATGCCCGCCCGCAGTCTGTCGGCAAAGGCAGTCCGGCTGTCTTCGCTGCCAAGCGCGGCGTCCATCTGCCGGGAATGAATAAGCAGATAGCCGAGAATCAGCAGCAGTTCCAGGGCTTCGGCTTCGGACAGTTCTTCGGCTCTGGCCGAGAGGGCGTCTTCCCGCACCTCCACGATAAAGCCGTTTTCAGCCAGCACATCGGCAAGAACCTGCACCCTCTGGATTCGTCTGCCCAGGTTGGCGGCCCCGCCCTTGAAGTGGAAACTGACGTAGTTTTCCTGCTCCAGGGCCCCCGCCTGCGCTTCAACGGTGCAAAAGTGATAGCCGAAACTCGCTTGCAGGTTGCAATACTCGCGGTCCACCATAAAGTAGTTGCGGGCCGCGCGCACGGGGGCCCTGGAAATCTCCAGTTCGGGATTGCCCGCGCTTTCGGCTACCAGGGCCAGGAAGCCGCGCCCGGTAGTGCCCACCGGCCCGGCCCAGGGAATGGCCAGCATGCCGTCCCACAAGGCGCGCATGGGAGGACAGCAGATATCCTCAAGCTCCACGAACTTTCCCTGCACCGGCCTGCAAAAACCGTTTTCTATATTGACCACGAAATACTGCAGTTTGCTGCCCTTGTAGCGCAGCTGCTTGCCGCAGCGCCCTTCAAGCAGGCTTTCATCCATGCGGAACATTTCTTCCACCGCTTTTTCATGCGAAAAGCGGGTGATGTCGTGCAGGGTGCGGCAGTTAGCCGGGGAAAAATCCGGGCTCTCGGGCTCAAGCAGGTGCAAGGGCACGATGTGTTCCACCGCTTTTTCCAGTGTTCTGAATATCGGTGAATCGGCAAAAATCTGACGGGGCTCCTTTTTCGCGGCTTCCGGCGCTTCTACCCGGCCTGCGAACACCCGGCGCGAAAGAGCATCTACCGTGACCACGGTTCCGCTTTGCAAAATTCTGGCCGCATGTTCCAGCCCAAAGAGCGCGGGCACGCCGTATTCCCTGGCCACACTGGCCAGATGCCCCGCTACGCCGCCGTATTCCGAGATCACGGCGGCGGCCCGGTTGAGCACAGGGGCCCAGCGCGCGTGCGCCTGTTCCACAACCAGCACCGCGCCTTTGGGAAAGCGCAGCATATCGGCATCGCGGCGGACCACAAAGACCTCGCCCGCGCCAAAACCCGGACTGGCCGAAATGCCCCCTTCCAGCAGGAGCGAGACCCCTTCCGGCAAAGGAAGCGTGTTAGGCGCATCCTCCATGCCGGTCAGAGGCCGGGCTTGCAGGATCAAGAGCTGCCCCGAAGGCTCAAAGGCCCATTCCATATCCTGTGGGGCGGCATAAAAATCTTCGAATAAAAGCGCGGCCTTAGCTACTTCCCGCGCCTGCGCGTCCGAAAGAGTGGGCTGTGCCCCTTCGTCCTCGTTCACGATGCTTTTGCGCAAATCCCCGCCCGGCGCGCTCTCCAGGCGAAAGCGCTTTTGCGCGATGCGCCGCTCAAGAATCTCGTGCGGGGCCGAGCGCCCCACCCTGAAAACATCCACCTCGGCGCTGCCGTCCACAACCGCCTTGGGCAGGCCCGGCACGGCATTGACGATAACCCCCTCTTCGCGGTTCAGGGGGTCGCGGCTGTAGGCAACGCCGCCGCACAGGGCCTCCGCCATCCTCAGGCAGCCCACGCACATGGGCGCATCGTCATCGGGAATGCCCCGGCTCGCGCGATAGGTCATGGCGGTTACGCCGTACTTGCTGGCAACGATTTCCTTATAGGCGTCCAGCAGGCTGTCGCCGGTCACATTCAGGTCAGAGCGGTACTGCCCGGCATAGGAAACGCCGCAGGCATCCTCGCCAATGGCGCTGCTGCGCACGGCCAGACGCGTTCCCGGCTGTTCCCTCTCCATATCCTGATAGTGGCCCAGTATGGCCGAGGCCAGATCCTCCGGCAGAGGCGCGGCAATGATCAGTTGCTGCAAGGAGGAGCTTAAGGCGAATACCGCCTCCAGCCTGGAGAGATCCGTCATCTGAATGCGCCGGTTGATCTCTTCGCGCAGTTTGCCCTCTTCCATAAAGCGCCTGTAGCCCGACACCGTGACCACAAAACCGGAGGGAATGCGAAGCCCCAGCTTTTTTCCGGCCTCGCCAAGGCCCGCCATTTTGGCCCCGACCTCGTCTGCCAGGGAGTAATCCAGCTCACGCAAGGGCAGAACCAGAGGTCCGAGGGCTTCCGCGCTCCTGGGCGAGACAATATCGGACACATGCTGCTGGATGCTGCGGATGCGTTCGAAAAGTTCCGCGTGCCTGTTGCCGGAAAGGGCGTTAAGGTGGCGCACCATGTTGAAGACACTGGCCACTATTGTGGTGCACGTGGCGCGGACAAAACTCATGCCGAAAAGACGCTCCCCGCCCAGAGCCTCCTCAAGGGAAGCCATGGCGGAAAGGGCCTGCTTGTTGGCAGAGAGCAAGGCTTTGAAATGACCGCAACGGGCCTTGAAAGCCCTGCGTATTGCCTCCTCTTTGCGCTGCTCTTCTTCCGTTTTGCTCTCGCTGTGGAAAAAGCCGCGAACGGCGTCAAGGATACTCATGGGCAGGACGTTATTCCTTGCGCGCCGCGATATCCCGCAAGCGCGCAATCAGATCGTTGATGGGCACGGGTTTGAGCAGATAGTCCACCGCGCCTGTCTCCACGCCGGTCATGGCCGCTTCCACGCTGGCATGGCCTGTCAGAAGCAGCACAGGCAGTTCCGGCCGTATGCCCTTGGCCCGGCGCAGCACCTCTATGCCGTCAATACCGGGCATTTTAACGTCCAGCACCATGGCGTCAAAGCCGCCTTTCTCCACCATGTCCAAGGCCTGCTCGCCGCTGGAGGCCACACTCACGGCAAAGCCGCGTTTTTGCAGACGGTTTACCATCAATTCAAGAAATTCGCGTTCGTCATCAACTACAAGAATATGCATGCGCACTCCCGTTGACAAAGTTTTTGAGAGGGCTTTCACCCTCTCAAACGCTCCCGGCAGGGGCAGAGCCCCAAAAGATATTGCGAAACAGCTCCTAGCTCTTTTCTTCCGTCACTATCATGCTGCGCGCCGCCCTGGTTTCATCCAGCCTTCGCACAGGCAGGGTGAGCGGCGCGTCCTGAATTGCCTGCGGGTTGACCCGCGCTCTCTCGATAATGGCGATCAGGTCATCGCAGAAGCGATCCAGCGTCTCCCGGCTTTCCGTTTCCGTGGGCTCGAACATCAGGCATTCCTTGACGATGAGCGGAAAATAGATGGTCGGCGCATGATAGCCCTTGTCCAACAGGGCTTTGGCCAGATCCAGGGCGTGCACCCCGTATTCGCCGAGCGGCGAGGCCGAGGCCACGAACTCGTGCATGCAGATGCGGTCATAGGGAATGTGCAGATGATCGCGCAGGCGCGCCAGCATATAGTTGGCGTTAAGCACGGCATAGGTTGTGGCCCTGGCCAGCCCCTCCCCGCCGCAGCGCAACATATAGGCAAGGGCGCGCAGGTACATGCTGAAATTGCCGTAAAAAGGCGCTACCTGTCCGATGCTCTGCGGCAGATCGTGCTTCAGGCCGAAGCTGCCGTCAGCATGCCTGACAACGCGCGGGCCGGGCAGAAAAGGCTCCAGCCTGGCCGACACCCCTACCGGCCCGGAACCGGGGCCGCCGCCGCCGTGCGGGGTGCCCATGGTCTTGTGCAGGTTGAGGTGCACCACGTCAAAGCCGACATCGCCGGTGCGCAGCCGTCCCATGCAGGCGTTGAAGTTGGCCCCGTCATAATACAGCAGGGCGTCCACCGAGCGCAAAAGCTTCACGATTTCCGGCAGATGCCGTTCAAAAAGTCCCAGCGTGTTCGGGCAGGTCATCATCAGGGCGGCCACGGAATCGTCCAAAACGGCGGCCAGGGCCTCTGGGTCGACCATGCCGTCCCTGGATTCGATGTTGATTACCTCATAGCCCGCCATAGTGGCGGTCGCCGGGTTGGTGCCGTGCGCCGAATCCGGCACGATGACTTTAGTTTTGCGGTTGCCCTTGCTGCGGTGATAGGCCGCAATAAGCAAAATGCCGGTCAGTTCACCCTGGGCTCCGGCCATGGGCTGCATGGTGAAGGCTTCCATGCCGGTAACTTCCTGCAAAAGCCGCTCGCTTTCCCATATGGCCTCAAGGCTCCCTGCGGCCAGAGGCTCCCCGCCCTCGATCTGGGCCGTCAAGGGATGCAGGTTGCTAAAGCCTGGCAAGGAGGCCCCGACCTCGGCAAACTTGGGATTGTACTTCATNNGTGCAGGAGCCGAGCGGATAAAAGTTGGTGTCCACACTGTAGTTCTGCCGGGACAGATTGGAGTAGTGGCGCACTACATCAAGTTCGGACAGCTCCGGCAATGCCGGGCGCGCTTGCCGCAAAAGCTCCCCAGGAAGCATGTCGGCGGCGCGTTTGTCAGGCATGGCCGGCAGGACGCCGGTACGACCAGGCACGGATGCGGCGAATACTGTTTGCATGCTGTTTTCCTTTTTATTGCAAAGCGCCGGACAGCGCTGCGGCAAGGGTTTGGATATGCCGGGGCGTAGTTTTTTCCGTACAGGCCACCAGCAGAACATTGTCCAGCCCCTTGTACCAGCGCCCCACGGGCAGGCCTGCGGCAATGCCCTGCGCGGCCAGGGCACGCGTCACCACAGCGGCCTCTTTGGGCAAGGCCAGCGCGAATTCGTAGCCATAGGGCGCATCGC
>DBDO01000172.1:3004-3293 GCA_002293605.1 Desulfovibrionaceae bacterium UBA930 | reverse complement strand
CTTATGCGCGCGCATCCAGCGGGCGAGAATGGAGCCGCCGCGCGAGACAATGCCCATCAGGCGGCCGTCTTCTTCCGTGGCCCAGGCTGCCGCGCGCTGGCTGAGGCCGCAGTGCACGGTTATAAAATCCACACCTTGTTCTGCCTGGCGTTCGATTTCCTCAAACAGCAGTTCGGGCAGTTCTTCGGGCGATGCGCCTGCCGGATCTTTTCCGGCGTCAATATAGCGCTGGGCCACGGCATAGAGCGGCACCGTGCCCAGGGGCCTCGGGCAGGCGGCCAGCATGGCC
>DBDO01000172.1:2702-2978 GCA_002293605.1 Desulfovibrionaceae bacterium UBA930 | reverse complement strand
GGCTGCGGCGAGCTTGCGCAGCTCATCCTCTTTGTTGTTGCGCAGGGGAGAGGTGCCGATATTGGCGTTGATTTTGACTCCGGCTGGCTGGCCGACAAGGGCGGGCTCAAGCTTTGGGTGGGCGGGGTTGCCGAGCAGCACCATGCGTCCCTGCTCGATGGCGGCCCGGATGCTTTCGGCGGACAAGCCCTCCTTTTCGCACAAGGCGGGAAGATGGGCATCAAGCAAGGAAGACAAAAGCGGATTTTTGGAAAGAACAGACATGCGGCATCCTTT
>DBDO01000172.1:2507-2650 GCA_002293605.1 Desulfovibrionaceae bacterium UBA930 | reverse complement strand
CAGGTTCAAAGGGTCAGGGAAGGACTCCCTATCTCAGCCCGGTAACGGACCCCCCTTAGTTACCGGGGCAGCATAGGCTATGAGGCTGCGCTTCGCAAGCTCCGCCCGCTCTTGCCAAGCCCTCCTCCCTGGCATACAGTTCC
>DBDO01000172.1:0-2499 GCA_002293605.1 Desulfovibrionaceae bacterium UBA930 | reverse complement strand
CAACCTTTTACCGTGAAGTTTCCGGCAACCCTCTGATGAACACACACTCTGCAACCTTTGCGCCTTCTTCCGACACATCCGGCCCCGGCGTTTTGTACGGCATTGGCGTTGGTCCCGGCGCTCCGGATCTCATCACCTTGCGCGCGCTTGCCGCGCTTGCCTCAGTCAAGGTCGTGCTTGCGGCGGCTTCCCCTAAAAACGATGACTCCCTGGCGCTTTCCATTGCCGCGCCCCACCTTCCCCAGGGCGTGGAAGTCTTGCGGCTTGATTTTCCCATGACCAGGGATAAAGAAACGCTTCGCGCCGCCTGGGAGAAAAACGCGCGTATCACGGCGGACATTCTGCGCTCCGGCCGCGATGCCGCCTTTCTCACCCTGGGCGATCCCCTTATCTACAGCACCTTCGGCTACCTTATGCGCACGCTTGCCTCTCTTGCGCCGGAACTGCCGGTGCGCGTCATCCCCGGCATCACCTCCTTTCAGGAGGCTGCGGCGAAAAGCGCGACAGTGCTCTGCGAAGGGGAGGAAAACCTGCTGCTTATTTCCGGCGTCAACACGCCCGAGCGGCTTGAAAAGGCCCTGGCCCTCGCGGATAGCGCCGTCATTCTTAAAACCTACCGCAACGCCGCCGCCATTTACAAGGCCCTTGCCCTCTCGGGAAGAAAGGATGCAATCCGTTTTGCCTCCCGCCTCGGCCTGCATGACGAAGTAATCGCCAAGGGACTTGATAATGTTCCGGAAAAACCGCATTATCTATCCCTTGTTCTGGCCCCGCCCCTACGCGGGGAGTAGAAAAGGAGCCCCCATGGATTGTACCCCTGATTTCGCCCCGGATTTTGCCAAGGGCGGCGGACTTCTCCCCGCTGTTGTCCAGTGCGCGTCTTCGGGTGAAGTGTTGATGCTCGCCTATATGAACGAAGAGGCCTACGCAAAAACCCTGGAAAGCGGCGATGCCCACTTCTGGAGCCGCAGCCGGAAAAAGATCTGGCGCAAGGGGGAAAGCTCGGGCCATGTGCAAAAAGTGCGGGCCATCCGGCTTGATTGCGACAGCGATGCCCTGGTGCTGCTTGTGGAGCAGATCGGCGGCGCGGCCTGTCACACGGGCTACCGGAGCTGCTTTTTTCGTGAACGTAAGGACGGCGCAATCCAGGAATGCTGCCCGCGTCTCTTCAACCCTGAAGATGTTTATAAATAAAAGGATTATAGATAATGGCCGATAACGCGCTCAAAATAGGCATTCCCAAAGGCTCGCTGGAGGAAGCCACGCTGGCCCTTTTCGCCAAGTCCGGCTGGAAGATTTCCATGCGGCACAGAAACTACTTTCCCGAGGTGAACGACCCGGAACTGTCGGTGAGCCTGTGCCGCCCGCAGGAAATGGCGGGCTATGTGGACGAGGGCATTCTCGACTGCGGTCTGACCGGCAAGGACTGGACCCTGGAAAATGAGGCCGATGTCGAAGTCGTGGCCGACCTCATCTATTCCAAAATGAGTAACAGACCGGCCCGCTGGGTGCTGGCCGTGGCTGGCGATTCGCCCTACCGGAAGCCGGAAGACCTCGCGGGCAAGCGCGTGGCCACAGAAATCATAGGCCTGACCAAGCGCTACTTTGCGGACAAGGGCATTCCCGTCACTGTGGCCTACTCCTGGGGCGCGACCGAGGCCAAAGTGGTGGAAGGCCTTGCCGATGCCATTGTGGAAGTCACCGAGACCGGCACCACCATCCGTGCGCACGGCCTGCGCATTATTGACGAAGTGCTGGTGACCAACACCCAGTTCATCGCCAACAAGGCCGCCTGGAACGACCCCTGGAAGCGCGGGAAAATCGAGCAGATTACCATGCTGCTGCAAGGCGCGCTCAGGGCCGAATCCCTGGTCGGCGTGAAGATGAACGCCCCCGTGGACAAGCTGGACGCCATCCTTGCCATTGTGCCCGCGCTCAATTCGCCCACGGTTTCCCACTTGCAGGACAAACGCTGGCTTTCCCTTGAAATAGTCATAGAAAGCAAGATGGTGCGCGACCTTCTGCCCCGCCTGGTGCAGGCCGGAGCCGAAGGCATCATCGAATACCCCTTGAACAAAGTTATTTAATGCCCCCTGTCTTGCCCAAACACCTGTACGGCGTGCTCGGAAAGCCCCTGGCCCAGAGCATGAGCCCGGCCCTGCACGGCTGGGGCTTTGCCCGGCTCGCCTACCCCGGCGCGTATTTCGCCTGGGAAAAGGATGAGGACTCCCTGCCTGCCTTTTTCAGCGCCGTGCGCGCCCTGCCCCTGTCCGGCTTAAGCGTGACCATCCCCCACAAGCGGGCGGTCATACCCTTTCTGGACAGGCTCACGCCGCGCGCCCAGGCCGTGGGCGCGGTCAACCTGATCTTCTGGCAGGAAGGCGCGCTTGTGGGCGATAATACCGATGTAGCCGGTTTTCTCGCCCCGCTTCTGCTCATGCGGGCGCAAGGCAAAAAGCTGCCCGGCCGTGCGCTTGTGCTGGGCGCAGGGGGGGCCTG
>DBDO01000106.1 GCA_002293605.1 Desulfovibrionaceae bacterium UBA930 | reverse complement strand
CCAGCCTGACCAGTCCGGAGCGCGTGCAGAGTTTGGCCGTCACCCGGCTGGACGGGCGCACCCCTGTGCCCCAGGCCCAGAGTGTGGCCGCCTATGCGCGCCACGGCGGAAGTTTGGCCGTCTATCTTTCGGCAGGAGAGCCGGAGCGGCTGGCTGAAGAGCTGCGTCAGGGCGGCGTGAGTGAGGATACGCCCGTGCTGCTGGCCCATAAGGTCGGGTGGCCGGAGCAAAGCATGGCCTGGGCCACACTGGCCACACTGGCCCAAATAGCGCGGGAACGCGGCTTGAGTCGGCAGACGGTCTTTCTTGTCTTGCCCGGAGAAAAAGAAGCCCCGGCTTCGCGCCTCTATGCCGAGGATTTCAGCCACGGCTACCGGAAATAAGTCCGCTGCAGCCTTGCTCTAACTCCCGCAACACAAGTTCTACCATCGCTTTTGTCTGCTCCGGCCTGAACCAGCGAACGCTTTTGTCGGCCCTGAACCAGGTGAGCTGGCGCTTGGCGTAAGCCCTTGTGTTTTTCAACCAGAGTTCGCGGCATGCATCCAGGCTTAGACGGCCGCTCAGATAGGCATGCACTTCGGCGCAGCCAATACCCGACCAGCCGGGCGCTTGCGGGTCCGGGCAGCGATCGAGCGCGGCCCTGGCCTCTTCCAGCGCGCCTGCCTGCAACATGGCTTCAATGCGCCGGGCCAGCAGGGGCGTAAGCTCCGCAAGCTCAAGGCCTACACCCAGTTTGCAGACCCGGTAGGGGCTTTGCGGCAGGGGCCGCCCGTGCCACCAGGAAAAGGGCTTTCCCGTGGCCTCCTGCACTTCCAGGGCCCGGGTGATGCGCTGGCGGTCGTGAGGGTGAATTTTAGCCGCGTACAGGGGGTCACGCTCGGCAAGCAGGGCATGCAGGGCCGCGCTCCCTTCGCTGCGGCAGCGCTCCTGCCATACGGCGGTGATATCCGGCGGAATGACGGGAATCGGCGCAAGGCCCTCAAGTAAGGCTCTAAAGTACAGCCCGGTTCCTCCCACCAGAGCGGGCACGCGCCCTTTGACGGCAAAGGCGCGCAAGTGCTCCGCTGCGAGGCGGGCGTATTCCCCCGCCCCCAGATTTTCCCGCGTATCGAGAAAAGCGTACAAGGCATGCGGGCAGACAGCACGCTCCTCGGGCGAGGGCTGGGCCGTGATCAGGGGAAAATCCGCATAGATCTGCCGGGAATCGGCGTTGACCACGCCCAGGGGCAGGGCTGCGGCCAGGGCCAGGGCTGCGGCGGTCTTGCCCGCTCCTGTGGGGCCGAGGATGCAGGGGATGAAAAGCGGGGTATGCATGCGGCTGTTTTTCGCTGTTACACTCACACAAGCGGGTAGGGATAGCCGAACTTTTCCCGCAGCTTCGCGTAGATGGAATCCGGCACCAGACCACGGATATCGCCGCCGATTTGCGCGGCGGACTTGACGATGGTGGAGCTGATGTAGAACCACTGATAGTCGGTCATGAGAAAGACCGTCTGGATATGGCGCTTCATCTTGCGGTTGATCAAGGCAAGCTGGAACTCGTATTCAAAATCGGAAACCGCGCGCAGGCCGCGCACGATTACGCTTGCGCCGAGGCGATCGGCAAAATCCACGGTCAGACCGGAAAAGGGCTGCACTTCCACATTGCTGTGCCCGGACAGCACATCGCGGGCCATGGCCACCCGTTCCTCAATGGTAAAGAGCGGGCTTTTGGGCGTATCGTTGGCAACGGCGACCACAATGCGATCGAAAAGGGTGCAGGCCCGGCGGATGAGGCTCAGATGCCCGTTGGTCATGGGGTCAAAAGTGCCCGGATATACGGCTATGCGGGGTTCGTGTTCCATAAAATCACCCGTGTCTGACCATAGGTGCGATCTGCGACAAGCGCAAGGTCGGGGTGCGCTTTTTCAGGATCAAAGGGGCGCTTGGCTTCCACCTCCGCATTAATGAGGCTGCCGGGCCGGACCCAGGCCCGGCCCAGCAGGGCGCTTAGGGTGTTGCCGAGGGCGTCCAGCGCATAGGGGGGATCGATAAAGACCACGTCATAGGGCCTGTTTGTTCCCCGTGCCAAGGCTTTGGCCGCCTCGCTTTGCAGCAGCTTCACCCTATCCGGCCCCAGCCCGAGCAGGGCGGCATTGGAGGCTATGACTTTTGCCGCATAGGGCGCAGACTCCACAAAACAGACTTCCGCCGCGCCCCGGCTTACAGCCTCAAAACCGAGGCTTCCGCTTCCGGCGAACACATCCAGCACCCGGGCCGAAGGCCAGTCCAGGCCTCTGGCCTCCAGCATGGAAAACAGGGCCTCGCGCACCTTGCCCATGGCCGGGCGAAAGCCCGGCCCGGTGGTGGTCTTCAGTATTCTGCCCTTATAGACTCCGGCAATGATGCGCAAAGCAGTATACCCTTTACGCCTTTGCGGCTGTTCTCAAATCAGCGGCGGCATCGGTCTTTTCCCAGGAAAATTCGGGAAGCTCCCGTCCGAAGTGCCCGTAGCAGGAAGACTTGCCGTATATGGGCCGCTTAAGGTCCAGCCGCCTGATAATATGATAGGGCCGCAGATCGAACACCTCGTTCACCGCGCGGGTAAGCAGCTCATCAGACAGCTCCCCGGAGCCCAGGGAGGAGCAAAGCACGGATACCGGCTTGGCAAGGCCGATGCAGTAGGCGATCTGCACTTCGCACTTGGGCGCAAGCCCCGAGGCCACAACGTTTTTGGCGATATAGCGGGCCATATAGGCTGCGGAGCGGTCCACCTTGGAAGGATCCTTGCCGGAGAACGCGCCGCCGCCGTGGTGACCCATGCCGCCGTACGTATCCTGGATGATTTTGCGCCCGGTCAGGCCGCAGTCGCCCATGGGACCGCCAATAACGAAGCGACCCGTGGTATTGATGAAAATTTCGCAATCAGCAGGGTTGAACAGGGCAGCGGGCAGGGTGGGCAGAATGATCTTTTCGGTCACTTCGGCCACAAGCTGTTCCTGCGAAACTTCGGGCGCGTGCTGGGTGGACACCACCACATTGTTGATCCGCCGGGGAAGGCCGTCCACATACTCGAAGGAGACCTGGGTTTTGCCGTCCGGACGCAGATAGCCGAGCACGCCCTGTTTGCGCGCCTCGGTCAGTTTTTGGGAAAGCTGGTGCGCCCAGTAGATGGGCGCGGGCATAAGGCTGGGCGTTTCATCGCAGGCAAAACCGAACATCATGCCCTGGTCCCCGGCCCCCTGGTCTTCGTTGACCGAGCGGTCCACACCCTGGGCGATGTCCGGCGACTGCTTGTCTATGGAGGAGATTACCGCGCAGGTCTGCCAGTCAAAGCCCATATCCGAGCTGCAATAGCCGATGCGCTTGATGGTTTCGCGCACAATCTCGGGCAGATCGGCATAGGCCTTGGTAGTAATTTCACCGGCGATAAAGGCCATGCCCGTGGTGACCATGGCCTCGCAGGCCACGCGCGAGTCCGGATCCTGCGCCAGCAGGGCATCCAGAACAGCATCGGAAATTTGGTCGGCCACCTTGTCCGGGTGTCCCTCGGTGACGGATTCGGAGGTAAAATAGTACTTGCCTTTGGCGGGAATCATGCAAAGCTCCTTTCTTGCTCAGGGCCAACTATCGGGGATGCGGCGGCAAAAAAGCCGCAGAAGGCCTGCGCAAGCAGCGCAAGCCATCATGAAACAGCGCCTATATCAATAAATCCACATATGCTTTATTAGCATAGCCCGAGTTCGGGGCTTTGTCCAGCCTTGTCACAGGCATGCTGTTTCAGGAATAGCCCTTGCAAGAACGCGCCGATTGTGCCACTTTTTGCACAGAATCATTGCATCGCAGGCTAGATTGAGCACGCCAGAAAAACAATGGAAATAGCTGAAAAAACAAAGGAACGCAGCAGCGTCATTCTGGCCGTTCTGAGCTTGGTCATTATCGGTGCCACGCTACTTGCCTCCACCAATCAGACCTTTCGCCATCAGCGCGAGGCTGAAGAGCAGCACCTGTATCTTACGTCCAGAGCGGTCTATCTTTCGGTCGAGCGCTCGGTTCGCCGGGGACCGGTGCGGGAAGGAGAAAACCGCCTTTCTCCGCAAGCTTCCGATTTTTTTGAGGCCCTTGAACAAGACGGTGATGTGCTTTTTGTCGGCATTATTGACGAGCATGAGAATCACCTGCTGACCTCTGCACTTCACGGGGGCTCCTCCATTACGCTGCCGGACGGCATGCTTGCCGATATGTTCCAAAGCGGAGAATGGCACGGCAGGGTCAGCATGAACAAAGGCGGGGCCTATGTCTACGCCAAACTCCTTGAGCCCTTGCGCGGCATGCATATGAGCCTGCGCGACGCGCTCGGCCCGCCCGCCTTTCTCGTGGTCGGTATTGATATGGAAAAACACCTTGGTGCCTATGCCGGTTTTCGCAAAAACGTTCTGTTCCAGGCCCTGTATATTCTTGCGGCAGCCCTGCTTACCTGGGGGCTCGGGGTCCGTTTTCTGGCCCGACGGGAACGGGCCAGAAAGGCGGACGCGCTGGAACTTTTTCAGGCCAAGCTGCTGGACAACCTGCCCGATGGCCTGATGACCTTAAGCGCCGAAGGCGCAATCCGCTCGGCCAACCCGGCAGCGCTGCACATTCTCAAACAGCGCGCGCGCGATCTGCTGGCAAAGCCCCTCTCGGCCCTGCCTGGAGAGCTGTCTTCCGCCTTGAGCGAATGCACGGGCAAAAATGGTACGCCCACAACCTGGCAACAGGTGCGCTTTGGCGGGGCCGAGCTTGAAATCCTGGCCCTGCCCCTAAGCGGCGACCCGGACAACGCCTGGCTCGTCATCCTTCGGGACAGGACGGAACTGCGCACCCTGGAAAAAAACCTGGCCGATGCGGAAAAGCTGGCCGCTGTAGGCGCTCTGGCCGCCGGAGTGGCACATGAGGTACGCAACCCCTTAAGTTCCCTGCGCGGCTTTGCGCAATACTTTGTTAAAAAACTGGCCGGCCGCGCCCCGGAAGAAGAATATGCCAAGACCATGGTCCGGGAGGCGGACAGACTCAACCGGGTAATCACGGATCTGCTCTTTCTGGGCCGCCCCAAACCCCTTGCCCCAAGGGAAGTGGATCTTGAGGCCCTGGTGCGGGAAATCAGCGCCCTGCTCCGTTTTGATCTGGAAAAAAGCGCTTTTTCCCTGAGCGCGCAGCTTGAGGAGAAACATGTTTTTGCCGATGCGGACGCCCTGAAGCAGGCCCTGCTCAACCTCGTGCTCAACAGCCTGGACGCCCTGGAGGCCTGCGCTTCCAAAGAGGGACACTGGCTCCCCCTGCCGCATTCCTCCGACCCGCACAGGGCAAAAGCGCAGTTGCCGGACAAGGAGGATACAGAGGCTCTTGCCGATGCGGCCCCGGACGCTTGCTGTCCCGCCCTGCCCGATCCGGATCAGAGCGCCTCGGTATTTGTCCTTTCCGGCCAAAGCCCCGAAGGCGTCTGGATTGAAGTCAGGGACAAGGGCTGCGGCATGAGCGCCAAGCAGCGCGAGCATGCCTTTGAGGCCTTTTTCACCGCCAAGGAACACGGCACCGGCCTCGGGCTGGCCCTGGTACAAAGGACCATGCTGGATCACGGCGGCAAGGCCTGCATCGCTTCGGAACCAGGCAGGGGCTGCACCGTGCGGCTGCTTTTCCCGCAGGCCTGCGGCACATACAAGGAAGCACAGCTATCATGAAATCACTGCTGGTTATTGATGATGAACCCGGCCACAGGCTCATGGTCCGGGCCGTGCTTGAAGATGCGGGCTGGCAGGTGTTTGAGGCCGCCTCCGGCGAGGAAGGTGTCGGTTTTTTTTCCCGAAAAGGCCAGCACGCCAAGGTGGCTCTGGTGGATATGAACATGCCGGGCATGGACGGTCATGCGACCCTGGCCCGCCTGCATGAGCTTAACCCCGGCCTGCCGGTCATTCTGCTTACCGCCTACGGAACCGTGGGTGCCGCTGTAGAGGGCATGAAGCGCGGGGCCTTCGACTATCTGACCAAACCTGCGGACAATGACGAACTCATCCTCACCCTGAACAGAGCCTATGAATACAGCCGCCTGCAAGAGGAAAACGAGCGCCTGCGCTTTGAACTTTCCGGAGAGGGCTCGCTCAAGGCCCTGGTGGGAGCAAGCGGCCCCATGCGCCTGGTGCGCGATTTCATCCGCCAGGCCGGTCCCAGCGAAGCCACGGTATTGATTACAGGAGAGTCCGGCACCGGTAAGGAGCTGATAGCCGAAGCCCTGCACTCCTGCGGCAGCCGCTCCCAGCAAGCCCTGGTCAGGGTCAACTGCGCGGCCCTGCCCGCCCAGTTGCTGGAAAGCGAACTCTTCGGCTACGAACGCGGGGCCTTTACCGGCGCGGTCAAAGACAAGCCGGGCCGCTTTCAACTGGCCTCGGGCGGCACGCTCTTTTTGGACGAAATCGCCGAAATCCCGCTTGATCTCCAGGCCAAACTGCTGCGCGCCATTCAAGACAGGTGTATCGAGCCACTGGGCTCGGTGCGCTCCCTGCCTGTTGACGTGCGCATTCTGGCCGCGACCAACCGCAATCTGCGTCAGGCCGTGGCCCAAGGGAGTTTCAGGGAGGATTTGTACTTCCGCCTTAACGTGCTGGAGGTGGAATCTCCGCCCCTGCGCACGCGCCTGGACGACCTGCCCCTTTTGGTCAGCCACCTACTGGATATGCTTTCGGCAAAAAACAGAAAGCAAATACGCGGCGTTTCCCCGGCCTTTCTGCAGCTGCTCGGCAGCTATCCCTGGCCGGGCAATGTGCGTGAACTGGAAAACGTGCTTGAACGCGCCCTGATCTTAAGCCGCGCGGACATTCTCGATATCGATGCCCTGCCGCTCTGGATTGTGCAGCCGCAAACCGCAGCCTTTGTCGCACACAGCCCCTTGCCGCACAGTGCAGAAAGGCCGGAGCGCAATGTCCCCCTCTCAGACACCTCCTTTGCGGAGGGCTTTCCCCCGCAGCCCCCTCTCTCTGCCCCTGGTGCCCCCGGCACGCTGTTGGAGGAAGCCGAACGCAAAACTCTGATGCATACATTGCTCCTGCATCAAGGACACCGGGAAAAAACCGCCGAGGCCCTGGGCATCAGCCGCAGAACCCTACAGTACAAACTCAAAAAATTTGGCCTGACAAGAAGGGGGGGGTAAGGGCAAAGAACTTTCTTCGGGAAGGAAAACGGCCCTTTTTGCGGAGGACATGTACGCTTATGGTACAAGGCCAGGGCAAAAAGGGCCGTTGACGAAGCTATCGGACAAAAGACTACTTAATGAAAGTCAAAATGCCCTAGAAGCCGAAGCCGTCGTTATTAGCCCCGGACGCGCCGAAACCGAAGTCATCGGGCACGCCGCTGTCGGAGGCACCGGCATCAAAGTCTGCCGGGGCAGAGGCTGCGCCTTCGGCAACTGCCGCGCCCG
>DBDO01000083.1 GCA_002293605.1 Desulfovibrionaceae bacterium UBA930 | reverse complement strand
AGCGGTGATGAGCGGGCCAGAGCTTTAGCTGAAGCCAGGGAAAAGCACCTCATGGACATGGCCTCTTATATAGATGACGCACGCTATGAAGGACGGCAGGAGGAAAAGCTGGAAGTCGCCCGGAATCTTCTCAGAGACAACATTTCTGTGGATGTTGTCGCCAGGGCAACCGGCCTCTCCCTTGACGAAGTAAAGCAGCTTGCCGCAGATCGCTCATAGCAGCCAGGGCCTGCTAACACAAAGAGCAATTTGTTCTCTGGCAAGGAAAAAAGGCTTTTTATGTGGGGGGCTTTGGCCCCCCTTTTTTTCTTGCGATTCCTTGAGTTTTGAGCAAAAAAGCCTTATCTTTATGCCAACACTGGAGAAGAGCCCTGATGGAGTCAGCACTCATCGCGCCCCACTATGACGTAGCGTTCAAAAAAATTTTTGGGCCGCAAACTATAGATATTCTTGCTGATTTTTTGCAATCAACCCTTGATCTGCCTCTGGGTGAATATCAGGATATCCGTGTGGTTGATCCCCACTTGTTGCGAAGGCACAAAAATGACAAGCTGGGCATTGTGGATTTAAGAATTACGACCAAAAGCGGTAATTCTGTTGCGGTAGAACTCCAGGTGGCCGCTCACCCTGCCATCTGGCAGCGCATGGAGTATTATAATTCGAAGCTCCTCATTGAGCAAATGGATGCGGGTGATGACTTCGATCAAATCAATCGCGCTATAAGCATCCTGATTTATTATCCGATTTTGATTAAGGACAGCAAAGAATTTCATAATAAATTTGTCAGATATGACACAAGGACGAATATCAGCTTCCCTTATTCCTCAGAGATTCATGTCCTTGAAGTACAAAAGGCGAAAAACGCGGACGATTCACCTTTGGCGAACTGGTTGCGCTTCTTTGCCGCCAAAACTGAGGAGGAATTTACCATGATCGCTCAAACACGACCCGCAATAGCTGACGCTTACGGAGTTGTTCAAATTCTCAGCGGCGATGCGGAAGCCCGGCGTCTGGCTGAATATGAGGAAATGTCCCGCAGGGATAATGCTGCCAGGATGAAGGGGGCGTATAAAGAAGGCTTGCAGGAAGGCTTACAGGAAGGCTTGCAGGAAGGACGGCAGGAGGAAAAGCTGGAAGTCGCCCGGAATCTTCTCAGAGACAACATTTCTGTGGATGTTGTCGCCAGGGCAACCGGCCTCTCCCTTGACGAAGTAAAGCAGCTTGCCGCAGATCGCTCATAGCAGCCAGGGCCTGCTAACACAAAGGCCCCAAGGCTATACTTGCTGGCGGCTCTCAAAGGCGCTGGCAGCTGCCGCGAGAAAACCGGAGCGGGTCAGGCCTGCGGCTTTGGCTTTGCGATCAATCATATCCAGCTTATACTGGCTGAAGGACACCGCAATTTTTTTGACCTGCGCGTCCAGTTGAGGGGCCTGTACCGGGTGTAATTCACTTCCCTCCGGCAAGTCTCCCATTTCCAGAACAACAGCGCGTTCTTGCAGTTTACGTAGCGCTTCCTGTTTCGTACTTGGCTTTGGAATGGCATCACCATCATCCGTCATGCACTCAAGGTGTACTGCCAAGGCCTCTGTAGCCATGGCAAAAGCCTCTTCCAGGCTGTCGCCCTGAGAGTTACAACCCGGAAAGTCGGGAAAAAGCACGGCATATACGCCTTCTGTAGGAATAAAGCCCGCGTAATATACAGACATCGTGTTCTCCTGCCATATAAAAAGAGCGACCAGGGCATTCCCCTTAACCCATCTTCACTCCTGATTGTTCTTCAATACTCTTGACAGTCCAAGGATTCAGATCGCCGGAGTGGTATGGAACAGTCACCTTGCCCGGCTTGCTTGGATGTTTGTAGCTCCTGTGGCCCGTCTTTTTCCCCGGTTCTTCCACCCATCCACCTGCCTTGAGACGCCGAATGACTTCCTTTGCCTTCATGCCTCCCCCCTGCCAAAATACAGTATAGATTTTCTACCTACTTGTCGAGGGGAGTATGCAAGAAATATATACTCCCCCCCAGAAAGCCAGTCGCAAAGACCCTAAAAACACACACCCCTCTTGCCAAGCGGGGAGCTTCATGCCATAGACAAAACATACTAGCCGTAGGGCATGAACTTTTCGCTTTTCACCTCAACACCCGCATGAGAGATGAACGCGCAAACGATGCAGACTATTCGTGGCTATGTTCAGGCCTTGCCGGCGCTTTCCGGCTCCGCGCACATGCACGGCAAGGACGAAACGGCGAAAGTGGCCGTTATCACCGATGACGGAACGCCCTACCAGGTGCTGCACAAAGGCCCTGGCGCGGGGCTGCTTGCCGACATCAACGCCAATGTCGAGGTAAGGGGCATAGTGGCCTTTGTCGAGGCAGAGGCGGAAGGCGAGGCCCATTACACCATTGCCGTGAAAAGCTACCGCCTGACTGATGGTTTTGATGACCCCTGGTATGACGATACAGCATAAGCCCCCCGCAGCACTACAGCTTGTCTCGCGCAGCGAAGAAGGCGGCTTGCGCCTTGCCTTTTCCGGCGCGCTCACCCTGGCCTGCCTGCCAAAGGCCGAAGGCCTGCTGCAATCCGCCTTAAAGCCCCTGGAACAGGAGAGGGCACAGGGGGCGCGGCCCGCCTTCGCGCTCTTTGATCTGCGCGGGCTCTCCCAGCTTGACAGCTCCGGCGCGCTCCTTCTCAACCTGAAGGCCGAAAGCCTGCGGGCGCGCGGCATTCCTTGCGAATATACCGAAATTGCGGAAGGCCATGCCGAGCTTTTGCACCAGGCCGCGCTGCCGCAAGGGCAAGGTCCTGCCGCGCGGGAAAAAAAACTTCCCTTCCCCGCCGCGCTCGGCAAGAGGGTGTGCGACTCCGCCTTGCTCCTGGCAAGCCTTACCGCCTTTCTCGGGAGCGTGCTCTCCTGTCTGGGCGGCCTTTTCCGCCACCCCTCACGCCTGCGCGCGGCCCCGCTGATCTATCATATGGAAGAGGTGGGGCTTAAGGCCGTGCCCATTGTCAGCCTGCTCACCTTTTTGATCGGCCTGGTGGTCGCCTATATGGGCGCGCAGCAGCTCGCCCTGTTCGGGGCGGATATCTTTGCCGTGAACCTGCTGGAAGTGACCGTGCTGCGCGAAATGGCCGTGCTGATTACCGCCATTGTGGTGGCCGGGCGCTCCAGTTCGGCCTTTACGGCCCAGATAGGGGCCATGGTGGCCAACCAGGAGGTGGACGCCCTGCGCTCCATGGGCCTCAACCCCCTGGCCCTGCTCGTGGCGCCGCGCATGCTGGCCCTGATACTCTGCCTGCCAATGCTGGTGTTCATAGCCGATATTATGGCCCTGTTCGGCGGGGCCGTGGCTATCTTGTTCACCATCAATATCAGCTTCACCGCCTTTATAACCCAGCTCGGCTCTGTGGCAAAATTGAACAACGCGCTCGTGGGCCTCATCAAAACGCCCTTTTTCGCCCTGGCTATCGGGCTTATCGGCTGTTTTCACGGCTTTCGGGCCACAAGCAGCGCGGAAAGCGTGGGCTTTTTAACCACGCTTTCCGTTGTGCAATCCATTTTCGCGGTTATTGTGCTGGATGCGCTCTTTGCCATTTTTTTCAGCACTATCAGGATGTAAACGAAAACGGCAATGACGCAAACAGCGCAACATAACAGCAGCCGGACAGGCGCAGAGGAAGCCGGAACCGCCATCTCCCTGCGGGGCATCTGCAACCGCTTCGGTTCGCAACTGGTGCATGAGCACCTTGATCTCGATATCCAAAAGGGCGAAATTCTCGGCCTGATCGGCGGCTCGGGCTCGGGCAAGTCCGTTCTGCTGCGCACCATCCTCGGCCTCAACCGGCAAAGCGCCGGAAGCGTCACCGTTATGGGCGTGAATATGGAAAAAGCCCCGGAAAAAGAACGGAGCAAAGCCCGGCAGCAATGGGGCGTGCTCTTTCAGGAAGGGGCGCTCTTTTCCTCCCTGAGCGTGGGGGAAAACATCGCCTTTCCTTTACGCGAGTTCACATCTGTGTCACAACAGATGCGCGAGGCCATAGCCAGGATGAAACTCTCCTTTGTCGGCCTGCCGCAAGACGCCTTTGACAAGCTCCCGGGCGAGCTTTCCGGCGGTATGAAAAAACGGGCCGGGCTCGCGCGCGCCCTGGTCATGGACCCGGCCATTCTGCTGCTGGACGAACCCACGGCAGGACTCGACCCCTTGAGCGCCGCCGCTTTCGATGCCCTGCTGCTCAAGCTGCGCGCAAGCCTGAACCTGACCGTGTGCATGGTCACGCACGACCTCGACTCCCTGTACGCCGTCTGCGACCGGGTCGCCGTGCTGGCCGAAAAACGCATCTACGCCGTGGATAGCATAGATGCCCTGATGACACTGGATTACCCCTGGATACAAGAATACTTCACCGGGCCGCGCGGCAGGGCCGCCCGCCGGGGCGTTGATTGAGCTAACAGGAGTTCGCCGGAGGGGCAGAGCCCCTCCGGAAAAAAGGACAACACACTATAATGGAAATACGCGCCAATTATCTGCTGGTGGGAATTTTTTCCCTGCTTATCCTGCTTGGGGCCGGACTTTTTCTTCTCTGGGTTGGCGGCCGGGGGGGCAGCATTCCCATGAGCGCCTATGACATCTCCTTTAATGAGAGCGTCAAGGGGCTTTCCGTCAACAGCGATGTGCTCTTTACCGGTATCAAGGTCGGCAAGGTGACGGACATCACAATAAGCCGGGTCACGCCTGGCGAGGTGCGCGTGCGCATTTCCATAGCCGCGGATACGCCGGTGCGCGAGGACTCCATGGCCCAGTTGGAGCCGCGCGGCATAACGGGCGTTTCCGTCATCTCCATTTCCGGCGGCAGCGCCCAGAGCCCGCTTATGGAGGTGGGCGAAAATTCCGTGGGGCTTATTCTGTGCCAGCCTTCGCCGCTCGCCTCGGTGGTCTCCCAGGCCCCGGACGTACTGGCTGCGGCCAATCAGGTGCTGCGGCGCGTGGAGGCGGTATTTTCCGAAGAGAACACGGAGGCCCTGAAAAATATACTGGCTTCGCTCTCTCAGGTGAGCGGGGCTTTGGCCACGCGCGCGGACAGTATAAACGCTATTTTGCTTGAAGCGGAAAAATCCGGCGGCGAACTGAGCAAACTGCTCGCCACGGCCAACCAGGTGCTGGCCAGGGATGTGAAAGGCTCTGCCGAGGCCGTGCGCACCATTGCCGCGCGGGTGGATTCCACGCTCGCGGTCATGGAACCCGGCCTCAGGCAGTTTTCCACCCAGGGCCTTTCCGACATGCGCATGCTGATGGTAGAGATGCGAAATCTCGTGCATGTGCTGACACGGGTCGGGCAGAAGCTGGAGAGCGACCCGCGCCGCTTTCTGTTCGGCGACAGCATAAAGGAGCAGCAAAGCCGATGAAAGTTCAGAATTTTGTGGGGCTCCGCCCCACAC
>DBDO01000063.1:18888-27046 GCA_002293605.1 Desulfovibrionaceae bacterium UBA930 | reverse complement strand
AGCGCGGCAGCGAGCAGCCTGGCCCTGGGGTCGAGGCTCTGTATGAGAGAATCCCCGGCAGTGAAGCGTTCGTCATAAAGGGATTCGGACATCGTTCAGGGCAAACCGCTGCTAAGGGTTGAAAGGCCGTGTGGAAGCTCTGAGTAATGCCTTGTGGGAAAGCTGCGTTTTTTCCGGCCAGGAGCGCGGGAAAGCCCGAGCAAGCCCGCCAAAGGGAAAAATTCCTATGGCTTCCGGTATCTGTAGTAGGCGGCCAGCCCGAGCAGGCCCNNCTAAGGGTTGAAAAGGCCTCACGCTCTCCGGGTCCTGCAATAGGCGGCCAGCCCGAGCAGGCCCAGAATCCAGCCGATTCCCCCGATGATATCACGCAGTTCAGGGCCGCGCTCCTGCAACTGGGCCAGGGTCCGGTTGATCGGGGCCAGCCTTGCGTCCAGCATTTTTCCGAGCAGGGCCTCAAGCTCCTGCGCGTTCAGGCCGGGGTATGCCTGCGCGTCCGGTGCAGGGCCGGGCAGCGTATTCGGAGCCTGGCCCACCCTTGCCGGAGTGGCCGGAGTCGTATCATGCGGCGCTTCATCCGGCACTGTGGGCCTTTCATCCGGCGCAGCGGGTGCCGCAAGCGAAGGGCCAAGGGCCTGCAATTCGCTTGCGCTGACGGTCCAGGCGTTGCGGTGTCCTTCCCCGGCTTCAACGCTTATGCTCAGGTCATGCCCGGCGCGCAACACTTCCTGCGGCGGGCGGAAGCTGAAATTTCCGTCCGTATCGGTCGCGCCTTCCAGAATCTGGATTCCGGTAGCGGCGTCTCTAACGATGATCCGTCCGCTTTTGACCTTCCGGCTTTTGCTGAAGGCGCATTCCACACGGATATGATCGCCTTCGACAAAGGCGAAAACATTGACCCTGTGCGCCCGGACTTCTACGCACAGGCAAAGGAGAAGCACAAGGGCCGTTGCATAAGGAAAAAAGCGTTTCATGGGCGGCACCTGGATAGTATGGATTTGGAGGGCTTATGTAAATAGCTTCTCTTGGAGCAGTTCCGGGCGGACCTTCAGCACAAAAGAAAGGGCCAGAGCGGTGATCAGGCCTTCCAGAAGGATGATCGGAATATGGGCGAGAAAGAGAATTTTTGCCGCGCCCAAAAAGCCTTCGTCACTGAAAGCGAGCGCCAGGGCGGTAAGCAGGGCCGCCCCGGCCACGGAAAAGGCACCGCAGCAAAAGCCGCCAAGGGCCGGGCGGCTGTTGAACAGAGGGCGGAAGAGATAGTGGCACAGCAAGGCCGGAAAGGCCATGTTGAACACATTGACCCCCAGAATCGTGAGCCCCCCGAACTGAAAAAGCAGGGCCTGCAAAAGCAGAGCCACAAACAGGGCCGGAAAGACCCCCCAGCCCAGAAAAGCGCCGAGCAGGCCGTTGAGTATGAGATGCACGTTGCCGGGGCCGAGCGGCACATGCACCAGCGAGCCCGTGAAAAAGGCCGCCGCCAGCACCGCCGTGGTCAACAGGCGGGAATAGTCTGCCTTGCGCAGGCCGATGGCAATGCCAGCCGCCGCCAGCGCAGCCCCGCACCCGAGCACGGCAGGGGAAAGAATTCCTTCGGATATATGCATGGCGTGCTACTTGGGTGCAGACGGTTTGTTTTTTTATAGAGTTGGGGCCTGTTTGCTTCGGATACGTTCGCCTTTGCTTTGCTCAGGGCGAAGGGCCTTGACCCCCACCGCCGAAAAACGGGCAGCCGCTTTTCGGAAAGTTGCGGGTGCAGGCAAGCACTTTCCCTGCCAGGGGGCTGGGGGACAGAGTCCCCCAGAAAGGTTACCTACTTACTCACTTACTTCTTCACGGGATCAATGAATTCCGTCCACAGCACCGCGCCGATTTCCACATCTTTGGGTGTGCCTTCGTGCTTGATTTTTTCCTTGGCCGTGTTCAGGGCCGCAAAGCCCCACCATCCGGCAAAGGGAATGCCGTAGGTGAATACGCCGTTTTTGTCCGCCCTGACCACCTGGGCGACCATGTATTCATTGGGGGATACGTATTTTTTGTCCTTGTTGTAGTACTCAATTTCCACCTGCGCGCCGGGCACGGGCTTGCCGTCAAGCAGCACCTGTCCCTGAAAGACGTTTCCGGCATAGTTGCCGAAAGGACGGGTGAGGGGCACTATTTCCGTTCTGATGCCGAGCGGGGTCTCCCAGCCTTCTTCTTCGCCAAAGGCGGCAACGCAGGTCTTGGTGTAGTGGATGATGAAGCAGTCTTCCGCAGGTTCCCAGTAGGGCGTGGGTTCCATGACAAAGTGGTGGACGCCGGGTTTTTTGATGGTGTAGGAGGCCTTCCAGGCATCGTGATCCATAACTTTGGAAGCTTGCAGGCTCGGGCCGAGGTCTTCGGGCTTGCCGTTGACAAAGGCGCGCACCGACTTGGGCTTGACCAGCGGCATGCCGATCATTTCCATGGGATGGCTGAAGGAAAAATCAAGACTGATCGTTGCGCCCTTGGCGTCTTCGACCGTGCTTGCCGAAGGGATGGCCATGCCGAAATGGGCTGCGGCCGAACCGGCCAGCGTGACGATGAAAAGACAGCAGGCCAACGGAAGTTTCCACATTGCAGACTCCTTGCGTGCGGTTAGGCGGTTGTGCAGGATAATCCTTTATTGGGAAGACGCGTCCGGGGCAGAGTAGCACCTTTACAAAAAAAGTATACAAAAAAAGCAGGGGCTATATATGTACAATACAATATATTATAATCTATGTAAAATTTTTATAAAATCGCTCAAATTTTCTTGAATTGATTTTTCTCTTCGTGTAGCTTGCTGAAAAATTCATATTTCCTTTTATTCAGAGCGGGTGTATGATGCAGCGTATTCGTATACCGGTGTGGACAGGTGCGGTCAAAATTAAGGCTTTTGGTCCGCTTTTTGCCACACACACACACACACACACACACACACAGAACAGCGCCATGTAACGCGCGTTCCGTAAGCTTTTTCGCGTCCTCTGTCTTCTTTTGTGAAACGGCCCTGCCCCGCAAGGGGGCGGGGCCGTTTCGTTCTTTCTGCCGCGCGGCAGCAATATAATCTGACGACACTGCCAGGTAAAAATCACATGAAAATAAAAATTCATCCTGCTCTCTATGTCGTAACGGCTCTCCTGATACTATGGGAGCTTGTAGTTATTTTTTTTGATGTTGCTCCTTATATTTTGCCAGCTCCCAGTAAAATATTTTTAAGAATTTTTGTTGATATCGATTTATTGCTTAAAAATGCTTTTGTCACTTTTTCAGAAGCCTTCTTAGGTCTTATTCTTGCAACACTTCTAGGTGTAGGTATTGCACTTCTCTTTCAGCTTTTTCCAAAAGTAAATAAATCATGTCAAGCTATTTTAGTTGGTTTTCAGTCTTTTCCGAAAGAAGCCATTGCTCCGCTTTTGGTAGTATGGTTTGGGTTTGGAATAAGTTCAAAAATTATAATGGCCTGTTTAATTGCAATATTTCCAATATTTATATCGACATATAAAGGATTAAATTCTGTACCGAATGAAATGATTTTGACATTCAGAGCATTACGAATTTCCGCTCAGCAGATTGTTTTACATATTAGATTCCTCTATGCACTACCGTTTTTATTTCCAGCTATTAGAACAGCATCAACATTAAGTATTGTTGGAGCTGTTATTGGTGAATTTGTTGGTTCATCTTTCGGTCTGGGAAGATTGATTTTAATTGCAAATTCACAATTTTCAATTGATCTGACATTTGCATGCTTAATCGTTTTAGGTCTAATCGGCATGGTAATGGATGTTGGATGGAGATATGCTGAGAAAAAACTTATTCCATGGCATGAAAGCTTGTCTTCTCATTCGGTTTCAACACTTTAATATGAGGATGTCATGATGAAAAAAAGTATTATTGGTGTTATAGTTATAGTAATATCAATTTGCGCCTATGTGTTCACTCGAAATAATGGTAATGGAAAAGAAGTACAAGAGCTTACGCTATTATTAGATTGGAAAATGGAAAGTTTTTATTCTCCATATGTATTAGCTGATGTAAAAGGATTTTATGAGGCAGAAGGAATAAAAATAAATATTATAGAAGGGCAAGGGGCTGAGACATCAGCAAAGCTGATAGGAAAAGGTGAATATAAAATTGGGACGTGTAATGCTGCTGCTACAGCTACTGCTATAGAGGCGAATATTCCTATTACATCAATTGCAATGGTTGAACAAGATGCTGTTACAGCGATTTTTTCATTAGACGAATTAAATATCAAAGTACCCAGGGATCTGTATGGGAAAAAACTAGGTGTCAGACATTATGATATTTCCCACAAAGAATATTTAGCTATGATGCAGGCTAATAGTCTCGAACCTGAAAAAGTCCAAGAGATAAGTGTTGGATGGGAGCTTCAACCTCTATTGACTAAACAAATTGATGCGCTTTACAATTATGCATATAATATGCCTATTGTTCTTGAATCGCAAGGATATAAAGTAAACCGCATTCTTGTAAAAGATTTTGGTGTAATTGGGTATGGTTCAAATATAATAGCAAATAATGATTTTATAAAAAATAATCAAGATATAATAAAGGCGTTTTTGAGGGCTTCAAAAAAAGGCTGGGAAGCTGCTATTGCTAATCCTGAGGAAGCTATCGCTATACTTAAGCAAAAGTATGTAGAAACAAATGAAAAGATTGCTCTTGCTACATTTCAAGAACAACTCAAATGGATATCTACCAGTCAAAAAGTAGAGATTTTTTCTCAGTCAGAATCAAAATGGAAAGAGGTTCTTTCAGGCTATGAGTCGGTAGGGATTATCCAGAGTACAATCCCAGCTAGGTCTGTATTTACTCATATATCTTTGGAATAAGGTATGTCACAAGCTGTATCTTGTCATGCTCAAGGAATAACAAAATGTTATTCTCAGCCAAATGGGGAGTTTATTGATGTTTTAGGCGAGATTTCGCTGGAAATTCCCCAGGGAAAGGTCGTTGGCATCATAGGCCCGTCAGGAAGCGGGAAAAGTACACTCTTAAGAATACTGGCAGGTATAGAAGAGCCCAGTACAGGCGTAGTCCGCTATCCGAAGAGTGATTCTTTTCCAGCTATTCCCATAGTATTTCAATCTTCAGCCTTGCTTCCATGGAAAACGGCGCTTGAAAATATCGCCTTTGGGCTTGAGTTACTGAATCTTCCTGATAGTAATAGAATAGCAAGGTCATATTTACATAAAATGGGACTCAGTGACTTTGCTGATTTCTTACCGACAGAGCTTTCAGGTGGCATGCAAGCCCGTATTAGCATAGGTCGCGCACTAGCCTGTGCAACGGAACTGGTTTTTTTCGATGAGGCATTTACTGGACTTGATGAAGTTACCAGACGAAATTTGAATAATTTATTTTGCCATCAAATAGAAGTACGTGAGCTCTCTGCTCTGGTTGTCAGTCATAATATTGAAGAAGCAATATATTTAAGCGACTACCTGATTGTGCTGACAGAACGGCCTGCCAGAGTTGCCGAATGCTTTAAAATTGACTTGCCTCGCCCGCGTTCTTCAGAAATAAGATACATGAATTCATTCATAGATTTGGTAAAATCTATTCGCATTCATGTGAATAAATTATGGAGGCCAAATGGAGATGAAAGATAAATTTACTTTTTTGTTCAAGTCTTTATCTTTTATTACAAAAACTTTATGGCTATTAATGGCCCTTGCTGTGCTTATGCTTGCATTTCAGGGAAAATCAATCACTATTTTACTGATGCTAATGGTATTATTGATAGTAATTAGTACATGTTTTGATTTTATATTGCTACGTGATTTTGTTAAAAATAGAAATATGATTATGATTAAAGACAATATAATTAGTTCATGGAGGTCGTTTTGGACTAATTTTCGTCATTCTATTGTGATAGTTTTTTCTATTATTCTGGCTATATGCATATTGTGTATAGTTCTCTCATCATATTCGAGTGAATTAATAAATAGCTTTAATATAATTT
Organism: Desulfovibrionaceae bacterium UBA930; assembly: GCA_002293605.1. Classification (GTDB taxonomy): domain Bacteria; phylum Desulfobacterota; class Desulfovibrionia; order Desulfovibrionales; family Desulfovibrionaceae; genus Frigididesulfovibrio. The sequence goes on along the minus strand of DBDO01000063.1, from coordinate 21,057 downwards.
CATATGCATTGTCTATTTTTGGAGTTATTTTTGGAATATTAAGCTATACTGTTACATTACGAGTTGAAAAAACAATACGCAATTCAATTACAGATTTTCGCGAGTTTGTGCATGTTGCTTGTGACATAATTAATCAAGAGGTCGAGTTTTGTAAAAAAATTCAAAAGCCAATTATAGAAAAAAGTCATGTAGAACCGTCAACTCAATTAATACTCGTTCTATGGTTTCCCTATTTTGGACTTACTACTGACTTTAGTCCTTATCCGCTTGATACTTTACTTGCGGATGCAAAGCGACACGATTGCCCAACTAAACTTATTACAAGTGAAAAACCATTAGAATTTTTGGATTTTTTTGATAAACACTACTCTGATGAAGCAAAAAAATATAGTGTTGATGAATTTATAAAATTGAAAAGGGATTTTGATAAAACACAAACAATAACAGATTGGAGTGAAAGTTTATTGTGTGGAAATGGCTATGGAGATATACTTAAAAAATGTATGCGAGATTTAGCAAGTCTTCACGGCTATACAAAATTTTGGAAAGTAAAAAGATTTGATAATGACAAACTTATGAGTGGAAACGTTCAAATTGTATGGACAGCAAAAAAAGCAGCTATGGTGTTTATGCCGCCAAACTTTGAAAATATAGAGAATCGAGATAATATTTTTCAGTGCAGCGGATTTTCAACAGAGGATCCATGTATGATTAATATGATGCGAGAATTAATCAAGATGCGTTTTGAATCTATCAAGTCAATTGCTTCAGATGAAAAAAACATCGAGTTAGAAAATCATTTGTAGGAAAGAAGAGAACTTTTATAAAATGCCCATGTTTTATAGGTTGGCATCATCGTGGAAAAAAATAATACATTGTAAATGAATATGTTTTAGCTATGCTGTTTTTCAGCTTTACGTATATGCAATGCTATTGCGCCCTTATTTTGATTTTTTCCCGTCAGCCAACGCCTTTACGGCTTTGTCAAAATCATTTTCGCGTTTTCCAGCTTTCAGCTGCCGCTGCCGATGGAACTTGTCATATTCCTGTTCCGCGTGGGTTAGGGCCAGCTCGTGAGAAATTTTTCCGGCGTGAACAAGGATGTTTTCTTCGTTAAGCGTGAGAAAGGCGTCCAGCCTGGCAATCCAATCCGACATATGCATGGCGGTGCGGCGGCGGGCCTGCCGCTCGGCAAAGAGCAGGTATTGTTCCACAAGAGTATTGAGCGCCAAGAGTTCTTCTTCACTCAGGTAGTTTTTGGCTGTGCCTACATCCTGCTTGCGAACCTTGGATCCGCGCCATGTCGTAAGGCCCATATATGGCTTGGAGCTATCTGCGCGGCTGTGGATAAGTTCCGCTGCAGTCATGCCGGTTACAGCCCAGTGCAGCTTGTTCTGTACAGTTTTGAAAAAGGTGATGCTTTCTTCCGTAATGGGGTCGTAATCCACGCTGGTGGCGTAAATGTCGGTGATTTTTTGATAAAAGCGCCGCTCTGAGCTTCGTATATCTTGTATGCGGCGCAGGAGTTCTTCAAAGTAGTCGAAGGGCTGGTCGGGGTTTTTCAGCCGCTCATCATCAAGCACAAAACCTTTGACGATAAACTCCCTAAGCTGCTGTGTGGCCCAGATGCGGAATTGCGTGCCGCGTAGCGAACGTACCCGATAGCCAACGGAAATGATGACATCCAAATTGTAATGTTGGGTTTTATAGTTTTTTCCGTCACTTGCAGTTATCCGGAATTTCCGGATAACTGCCTCGGGCAAAAGTTCGCCTTCATCAAAGACGGACTTGATGTGCTCGCTGATGGTTCGCACATCTTTTTGGAACAGTTCCGCCATGCCTTTTTGGGTGAGCCAGACGCTTTCGTCTTCAAAGCGGACATCGATTTTAAATCGTCCGTCTTCAGTACGATAGATGAGAAATTGGCTTTGCTGGGGAAGGTTGGGCATTTTTTGCCTCTTTCAGCGGGGGAAAGAAAAATGGCCCTTTTTGCGGAGGAAATGCACGCTTATCGTACCCGACCGGACAATTTCGCTGGAAACGGAATTGGGAACCGCCCGCAGGGCGGGAGCCGAAGGCCGAGGCACAGGACGTGCCAAGTCAGCAAAAAGGGCCGTTTGACGCAGCTACCAGACCAGTTTAAAAGCAGCTCTTAGAGCGAATGTACAT
>DBDO01000063.1:13849-18882 GCA_002293605.1 Desulfovibrionaceae bacterium UBA930 | reverse complement strand
TACTTGTAGGCGGGCTTTTTGCCCGCCTACAAGTATCTCAGGGTGAAACAGTTCTTAGTAAACGCCAAGGGCAAGCATGGTATCCGCAACCTTGCGGAAACCGGCGATGTTCGCGCCCATGACCAGGTTGCCGGGCGCGCCGAATTCCCTGGCGGTTTCGCTGGCATTTTTGAATATGCCCTGCATGATGCCGCGCAGTTTGGCGTCCACTTCTTCAAAGGTCCACTGTTGCATGCTGGCGTTCTGGGACATTTCCAGCTGGCTGGTGGACACGCCCCCGGCATTGGCGGCCTTGGCCGGGCCAAAGGCGATTTTCGCCTTCAGGAAGAGATCCACGGCTTCGAGGGTGGAGGGCATGTTGGCCCCTTCGCAGACGCAGGTGCAGCCGTTTTTCAGGAGCGCTTCGGCATCGGCGGCGTTCAGTTCGTTCTGGGTGGCGCTGGGGAAGGCCGCCTGGCAGGGCACTCTCCAGACCGCGTTGCCGTCTTTCGGGTACTCGGAAAGGGGCACGTACACAGCGTCCGGGCACAGCTCCTTATAGCGGCTGAGGGAGGCGCGTTCCACTTCCTTCACCTGTTGCAGGGCCGCAAGGTCAATGCCCTTGGCGTGGTGAATCATGCCTTTGGAGTCGGACACGGTAATGGGTTTGGCCCCGATTTGAAGCAGCTTTTCAACCGTATAGATGGCCACGTTGCCCGCGCCGGACACGGTGCAGCTTTTGCCTTCCAGGGACTCACCGCGCTCTTTCATCATTTCTTCCGCAAAATATACGGAGCCGTAGCCGGTGGCTTCGGTACGGGCCAAAGAGCCGCCGTAGTTCAGGCCCTTGCCGGTAAGCACGCCGTCATGGCTGGCCGAGAGGCGTTTGTACTGGCCGTAAAGATAGCCGATTTCCCTGCCGCCCACGCCGATGTCTCCGGCGGGCACGTCAATGGTGGGGCCGACATGGCGGAAGAGTTCGGTCATGAAGGCCTGGCAGAAGCGCATGATTTCGCCGTCCGACTTGCCTTTGGGGTCAAACCTGGCACCGCCCTTGGCACCGCCGATGGCCAGCCCGGTGAGGGAGTTTTTAAAGATCTGCTCAAAGCCGAGAAATTTGATGATGCCCGTGGTCACGCTGGGGTGCAGACGCAGGCCGCCCTTGTAGGGGCCGATGGCCGAGTTGAACTGGATGCGGCAGCCCTGGGTAACCTGGACATCGCCCGCATCGTCCTGCCAGGAGACGCGGAACAGGATCTGGCGTTCCGGCTCGGTAAGGCGTTCCAGTATTTTGTTTTTTTGATACACGGGATTTTTTTCGAGCAGAGGGCGCAGGCTGACCAGCACTTCGGTCGCCGCCTGATGGAATTCCACTTGAGCGGGGTTGAATTTTTTAAGATCATCGATGATCTTTTGCACGTAAGGCATTGCTTCCTCCAATGAGAGCGGGTTTCTCTTGCGATTGCGCGTGACGGCGGGTAGGCGCAGGCCTTGCCTTTGCGGCCCGCCGTTGCCAGTCTCGCAGACGGTAAAGCTTACTCCTAATTTTTTTCACGCGCAATCGCAAAATAGGGAGAGAGGCTTGTGCGCGTGCGGGTTAGTGTGCGTTGCGCTCAGGACGAAGGCCCTTGCACCCCCATCGCCGAAAAGCGGCAAAGCCGCTTTTCGGAAATTGCGGGTGCAGGGGGCGTGGCCCCCTGCCGGGGTGCGGGGCAGAGCCCCGCAAACAATAAAGACCTGAGTTATTTATTCATCCGCCTTGGCCTGTTTGTATTCGGCCACGACCTTTTCGGTCACGGGCGAGGGGGCTTCCTCATAGTGGGAAAATTCCATGGTGAAGCTGCCCTGGCCGCCGGTCATGGAGCGCAAATCGGGCGCGTAGCGCAGTATTTCGTTCATGGGCACCAGGGCCTTGATTTCCGTGATGCCCGCAATGGAGTCGGAACCGGAAACCTTGCCCCTGCGGCTGGACAGATCGCCGATGACATCCCCCATGTTTTCATCCGGGATGGAGATGGTCAGGGTCACGATGGGTTCGAGCAGAATGGGCTTGCAGCTTTCCATGGCTTTTTTGAAGGCCAGCGAACCCGCGACCTTGAAGGCCATTTCCGAGGAATCCACGGTGTGGTAGCTGCCATCGTAGAGTTTTGCCTTGAAATCGACCAGGGGATAGCCCGCGAGATAGCCGCGCGCGCAGGCCTCCTGAATACCCTTGTCCACAGCCGGAATATACTGGCGCGGCACTACGCCGCCCACAATGGCGTCTTCGAACAGGTAGCCGCTGCCGCGCTCCTGGGGCGAGAATTCAACCCAGCAGTCGCCGAACTGACCGCGCCCGCCGGACTGCTTTTTGTGGCGGCCCTGCACCTGGGCCGTGCCGCGAATGGTTTCACGGTAGGGGACTTTCGGGGTTTTCAGCAGGATATCGACCTTGTAGCGGCGTCTGGCCCGCTCCACAGCGGTTTCAATATGCATCTGCCCCATGCCGGAGACGAGAATATCGCCGGTTTCCTCATCACGGGAGAGCTTTAAGGTAATGTCTTCGTCAAGCAGGCGCTGCACGGCGGCAAAGACCTTGTCTTCATCGCCTTTTTCCTTGGGGGCCAGGGCGTAGGAGATAAGCTGCGGGGGCAGGGCCGGGGCCTTGAGCGCAAAGCCGAGCTTGTCATCGGAGAGGCTGTCGCCGGTGCGGGTATTTTTCAGCTTGGCCAAGGCCACGATGGCGCCGGGCCCCATAGGCTCTTTCGTTTGCGTCTGGTTTTTGCCGTTCATGAGAATGGGCGCGCCCAGACGTTCGTTTTCCCCGCTGCTCATGTTTTTCAGCGTGCTGTCGCTGCCGATAAGGCCGGAAAGCACGCGCACAACGGTCAACTGGCCCGCAAAGGGGTCGCTGAGGGTTTTAAAGACAAAGCAGGCGGCCGGGCCGGAGGCGGAAGGCACAAGCTCCTTGCCGTCCGCGCCCATAAAAGGCGCATGCTCAAGGCCGGAGGGCAGGAGGGATTCAATCATGGAGAGCAGGGGGCCCGCGCCCTTGTTTTCCAGGCCGGACACGGCGACAACCGGCACCAGCTGGCGGGCCAGCACGCCCGCCCGCAGACCGCTTGCGATTTCCTCTTCGGAGAGCGCGCCCTCTTCAAGGTATTTTTCCATAAGCACATCATCGCTTTCCGCAATATTTTCCACGGCGGTTTCGCGTAGCGCGGCCATGGCATCGGCCAGTTCGGCAGGGATGACCCCCTCGCTGACGCTTCCATCGGGGGTAAAAAGCAGGGCCTTGCCCGCGAGCACATCGACCACGCCCCGAAAGTCGGCCTGTTCGCCAATGGGCGCATAGAGCAGCACCGTGCGCATGCCGAGAATGGAAGAAAGTCCGGAATAGGCGGAGGCGAAATCCGAGCGGTCTCTGTCCAGCTTGGTAATGGCGCAGCAGGCGGGAATATTCGCGTTCTGCACCCCGGCCCACTGGCGCTTGGTCAGGGGGCGCACCCCGTCAACCGCGTCAATGACAAACAGGGCGGCGTCAACGCCGGAAAGGATCATGTCCATATCGCCCACAAAGTTGCCATCGCCGGGCATATCCACCAGAAAATGGCGGGCCTCGCCCCTGGTAAAGGTGGCGAAAGCGGGCTGGATGCTGCCGCGGCGTTTTATCTCTTCCGGCTCATAATCAAGGGCGGTGTTGCCTTCTTCTATTTTGCCGAGGCGGCTGACCACGCCCGCCTGCAACAGCAGCATTTCCGCGAGCGTGGTTTTACCGCAGCCTCCGGTGCCGACCAGGGCGTAAGTTCTTTGTGCCTGAATGCTATTGGACATAGAAAGCTCCCTACGTAACAGTGTCATGGGCAAAAGCCGACCCGAACCTGACATACGGACTTTGCCTGCCGTTAAGCAAGCATCTCTCAAAAGAAAAGACTCTCAGTGACAAGCGCAAGGCAAAAGGGTTCTGAAGCGGAGAAAGGGCTAATTTATATATTTCTTTGTAGTGATAGCTCGGCATTTTTGTCAAGAAGCGTCAAAGCGGACACGGGCGGTACAGTATAGTAAAAAAAACGGCCCGATAGGGAAAATTGCGAAAGAAAGGTCGCAAGGCTATTGAAATGGCCTTCGCCCGCAGGTATGATACAGGGAAACGCTGATGTATTCCCTTTGGCTGCGTTGTTCGACTTTTCCCTCCGGGGGCAGGACCATCGTCCAGCCCCCATCGGGAAAGACTCTCTCGCCTTGCCAAACGAAATAACTACGCGTTTTCCAAGCCTATGAATCACTGTCTCCACAGCTATTCATACACCTTATGATTGGCGAGCGCAGAGGGAGTATACCGTGACTGAACTGCCTTCTTCCCTTCCCGGCATTGATGTGGCTTCCGGTCTTATCCGTGTCGCCCGCAACCAGAAACTCTATGTAAAGCTGCTGCGGCGCGTGGCCTCGGAGGCCCCCGCCACCACGGAGCAGATCTTGGCCGCTATCAGAGAGGGCAATGCGGACGCCGTGCGTGAGGTGGCCCATTCGCTTAAAGGGGCCGCAGCCAATCTTTCCCTGACGGATGTGACCCTGGCTGCCGAACAATTGGAGCAAGCCGCGAAAAATAGAGAGCTTGGCGCTCTGCCCACGCATCTGGAGAGCCTGAAAGCGGCGCTGGGCAGTTTTGTGGAAGTGGTGAACAGCCTGGAAGGCTTGTAATTTATCCGCAATAAGGATATGCCTGCCGCACCCCCTGCTCTTGCTTGCGTCTTTTGGATTTTTTCCGAGCATGATGCAGCGGACTTTTTCTCGTGCCCGCCCAGATAGCGCCCAGTTACCGCTTTGACCGTTTCATGAGGATGCTCCATGTCGGAACCGTCTCTGCCGCAGCTCACCTTGCGTCAGGTCATCAAGCAAAGCGCGGCCCGCTTTGCCGACAGACCCGCCCTTTCCAGCCTGGGCGATACGCCCCTGACCTACCGGGAACTTTACGATGCCGCTGAAACGCTGGCCAGTTGGCTGGCCGAACAGGGAATCGGCTTTGGCGATCATGTGGCCATTTTATCCGAAAATTCGCCGCACTGGGCCATCGT
>DBDO01000063.1:0-13822 GCA_002293605.1 Desulfovibrionaceae bacterium UBA930 | reverse complement strand
ATGGCGCATATCATCCGGCATTCGGAAGCCAAGGCGGTTTTTGTCTCCGAAAAGCAGTTTCCCAAAATCGAAGACGCGCTTTTTGATCCCTCGCCCCTTTTCGTCAGCATTGAAAACTTCACGCCCGTCAGCCAGGGCATGAAGCGCGACACCATGCGGGAATTGAAAAGCAAGGGCCTCAGGGAACTTCGCAAGTGGAAGGAAAAGGCCATGCGCCTCACCCACCAGGGCCGCGCCGAGCCCGGCGAGGATGACCTGGCCGCCGTTATCTACACCTCCGGCACCACAGGGCATTCCAAAGGGGTCATGCTGACCCACAAAAACATCGTCTATAACGCCGTGAGCGTGTATTCGGTGGCCCAGCTTTCCGAGCAGGACCGCATGCTCTCCATTCTGCCGCTGCCCCATACCTTTGAATGTACGGTGGGGCTGGTGCTGCCCATACTGCACGGCGTGCATGTGCACTACCTGGACAAGCCCCCCACGGGCCGGGTGCTTTTGCCCGCCCTGGCCGAGGTGCGGCCCACGGCCATGCTGGCCGTGCCCCTGGTTATTGAAAAGATTTTCAAGTCCAACGTGCTGCCCAAGCTGACCGGGAGCCAGCTTGCCCGGCGCTTGTACGAGATTCCCTTTTTCCGCAAGATCATGCACCGGGCGGCGGGCAGAAAGCTCATGGCGACCTTTGGCGGCAAACTCTGGATTCTGGCCATTGGCGGCGCGCCGCTGGCCGTGGATGCCGAACGCTTTTTGCGCGAAGCCAGATTTCCCTTTACTGTGGGCTACGGTCTGACCGAAACCTCGCCCATTTTGTCCGGCGCGGCCCCGGACAGTACAAGGCCCCTAAGCTCCGGCCCGCCCCTGCCAGGGGTCAGCCTGCGCCTTGGCGATGTGAACAGCGCAACCGGCGAAGGCGAAATAGAGGCCAAAGGCCCCAATGTCATGCTCGGCTATTACAAGCTGCCCGAGATTACGGAATCGGTCTTTACCGCAGACGGCTGGCTGAAAACGGGCGATCTCGGCGCTATCGACAAAGACGGCTTCGTCTATATCAAAGGCCGATCCAAAAATATGATTCTCGGCCCCAGCGGCGAGAATATCTACCCGGAAGAGGTGGAATCCTTTTTCTTTGCCTCTCCCTATGTGCTGGAGGTGCTCGTCTACCAGCACGAAGGACGCCTGACCGCCCGCGTGCACCTGGATTCGGCCAAGGTGGACGAAGTTCTGACCAACCTTTCAGAAGCGGAAATGGAAGAAAAACGCAAAGAACTGCTGGAAGGCATACGCCAGACGGTCAACAGCAAGGTTTCCTCTTTCGCCCGTATCGTCAGAATCATCGAACAGACCGAACCCTTTGAGAAAACCGCTACGCACAAGATCAAGCGCTATCTGTATGTGGATTAGCCGGTCGGAATTTCTATGCCGCCAAGTGCTTGGGACAGTACGGCATGGTCGACCTTCATTCGTATTGCGGATGTAATATGAATGGAGGAGGGCAAGAAGAGGGCAAAAGTATGCGCTTTTTTAGTTGTACTGGCCTGTCTGATACCGTAAAATCCGATAGTAATTCCGATTTATTCACTCAAATCCTTACGGTGGGATGCTTGTTAGAGGAGAAGATCAGGAGCGCCTACTTTGTCTCCACTATTCCCGTCCCAGCCGATATGGCCCTGAATTTTTCGTGCACGGCTTCAAACACCCGCACGATTGCCGGGTCGAAAAGCCTGCCTTTTTCTTTCAAAATAAAGCGCACGGCCGTTTCATGGTTAAAGGCCTTTTTGTAGGGCCGGTCTGAAAGCATGGCGTCATATACGTCGGAAAGCGCCATGATGCGCCCGTGAAGCGGAATATCGCAGCCCTTGAGCCCGTGAGGGTAGCCAAGCCCGTCCCAGCGCTCATGGTGGTATCCGGCAAAGAGCTTTGCGCTGTGCAAAAAGCGCTCTTCGCCCGTCTGGGCGATCATTTCCTCGATAATGCGCTCGCCTTCCGCAGCGTGGGTTTTCATGGTTTCAAATTCGTCCGGAGTCAGTTTGCCGGGCTTATTTAAAATCACATCGGAAATGACTATTTTTCCCACATCATGCAGGCGCGAGGAGGCGATGACCAGTTCGGAATCCCAGGTTTCAATCTCGGGCGTGTAGATATCGTGCGCGGTCAGGGCTTCAATAAGAATTTGTATATACTGGGCCGTGCGCTCAGTGTGCCCGCCCGTAATTTCATCGCGCTGTTCAAGCAGGTCGGCCAGAACGGAGAGAATGCCGTTTTTCAGTTTACGCAGCTGCGCGGTTCGCTCATGTATCAGGGCATCGATATTTAGATGCCTTGCAATGCGCTTGAGCAGCACGGACACGGAAAAGGGCTTTTTTATAAAATCCACCACGCCGAGTTCAAAGGCAAGAATTTCATCATCCATATCCGACATGCCCGAGAGAAAGATGACGGGAATGTCGCGAAAGAGGGGGCTTGCCTTCAAGCGCCGGAGCGCCTCCATACCGTCCATGCCGGGCATGCGTATGTCCAGCAGAATGATGTCGGGCCGCAAGCCCTTCAGCAGTTCGAACATCTTCAGGGCGGAAGGGGCCGTGACAACGGAATACGAGCCTGAGAGCGCGTTTTCCACCAACAGGAGCGTGTTGATGTCATCGTCAACGACAAAGACGGTTTCAGGCGCTTTTGCTCCGGGTAGCAAAAGCGCGCTCTGGCTGGTGCCTGCATCAAGGCCTTGCGAAGACGTGATGAGGCTGTTCGTTTGAAGATTGTGCATATGTGGTATCTCGCCGCTGGAAAACTATTACAGCCGGGGCGCTTTTTCAATAGTTTTCCGGCGATGGGATTGCGAAGGGACCGCTCGTTCTGAGCGGAGCGCAGAAATTCTTTGCCGGGAGAGCTTTGGAGGGCAGAGCTCTCTCAAGGACTTTATCAACAGCCGCTTTTCGGAAAATGCCGGGTCCAGGGACTTGCCGTCCCTGGCGGGGAGGTCCGGAGGGGCAGAGCCCCTCCGGAATCTTCGCTACCCCGACTATCGTTGCAGCTCCGCCATGACGGCGTTCAGTTCCTGGGCCATGCGGGAGAGTTCCTGCACGGCCGCAGAGGACTGGATCATGCCTTCCGAGGTTTCGCCGACAATCTTGTTGATTTCCTCTATGGCGCGGCTGATTTCTTCGGAGGTGGCGCTTTGCTGTTCCGCCGCCGTTGCGATGGAGGCCACCACCGAGGAGTTGGCCGAGGCCAGATTGACGATTTCCGACAAGGCCTGACCTGAGGTATTGGCCAGATCCGTTGCTTCAATGACGGCCCTGGCCGCGTCGTCCACCGCGTTGATGTTGGCGCGCGTGGAGTTTTGGATGGCCGAGATGTTGGAGCCCACTTCCTGCGTGGCGGTCATGGTCTTTTCCGCGAGTTTGCGCACCTCGTCAGCCACAACCGCGAAACCGCGCCCTGCCTCGCCTGCGCGGGCCGCTTCAATGGCCGCGTTCAGGGCCAGGAGGTTGGTTTGATCCGCGATGTCGGAAATCACGTTCATCACCCCGCCGATGCTTTCGGCCTGGCTTCCCAGTTCCTGCATGTTTTTTTGCAGGGTGGCGGCCACGCCGTTCACCTGATTGATGGAATGGACCACCTTGTCAACCAGGGAAGCCCCGTCCGTGGCCTTGCCCCTGGTCAGTTCGGACTGTTCCGAGGCTTCTCCGGCGTTTTTCGCCACTTCCAGCACGGTGGAGTTCATTTCCGTCATGGCCGAGGCTGTGCTGTCCACGCGGTCGCGCTGCATTTCCGCCCCGCGCGAGACCTGCTCCACCTGGGCGGAGAGCTGTTCGGAAGCGGCGGCCACGCGGTTGGAAATGGTGGCCGCCTGCTCGGCCACATGCTGGATGGTGCGCTGCGTTTCCTTGATGGCGGTGAGATCCGTGATGACTTGCAGCACGGCGGCGATTTCGCCTTTGGCGTTCAGCATGGGAATGGCCGTATAGGAAATATCCATGTCCTTACCCTGAGGATGGGCGCGGGTTTCGGCGCTGGCCGGGCGCAGGCTTTCTATAGCCCGTTTCAGGGCATCGGTGGATGTGCCGTAGTCTTCGCGTTCCATGATCTGCTTGCAGGTCTTGCCCTGGCACTCGCCCGCGACTTCCAGGGTAAGGGCGTTGGCGTATGTGGCCCGGGCGCTTTTGTCCACAATGACCACAGGGGTCGGCATGTTGTCCACGACCAGCAAAAAGCGCCCGATAATGGCGTTGGCGCCTTCCATCAGTTTGGCAAAGCCTCCTTTGTAGGCAGCGGCATCGCCTTTGGCGTTCAGTTCGCCGTACTCAATGCTTTTTTCCAGTTTTTGATAATCGCCGAGAATGGATTGCAGAACTGCGGGGATCTGCCGCATGGCCTCAATCATATGGCCGATTTCGCCTTTTTCGCGGCTGTTCACTTGGGCCTGGAAGTCGCCCTCGGCAATGGCATCGGCAAAGGCGCTCATGCTGCGCAGCACCCGGATCAGGCCGATAACAATGAGGGCGGCCAGCAGAATACCTAAAAGCAGGCCGCCTGCGGTGACGCCGGCCATGAATTTCTGGGCTGAGGCGTTCGTCTCCAGCGTGCGCGCGCCTTGTGCGTTCATCTGCTCGTTGATGCCATTGCTGAGCGCGGTGATGTCTTTGCGCACATCAATGTTGAGCGTGGCGATGAGGTCGAGGGCGCGCATATTTTCCAGAATATCGGCCCGCATGGCGGCGGCGATGGACAAAAGCCCCTCATAGGAGGTTTTGAGCTTGCCAAAGGCCGCGCGCCCCGCATCGCTATGCAACAGCGCGGCGAGTTCTTCCATATCTTTGCCGAGCGCGGCCAGCAGCTTCTCCGTCTCCTCCATGTTCGCCCGGCTGCGGCTGTAAGTGAGGCGGGCGAAGGCGGCGCGCAAGGCCGCCAGTTGGTCCAGCAACTGCAAGTTTTCCTGCAGGGCCTCTTTGTTGCCCACCTCATGAAACAGCAGCCCTATTTGCATCAGTTCCTGACTCATGCCGCGCAGGGTCGGGCGCAGTTTCGTCTCATATTCCTCCACCACGGCCAGAACGGATTTTTCCAGGGCATCAGCATCCGCTATCTGTTCCGTGAAGCGTTTTTCGATTTCGAGCAGGCTGTTTCTGGTCTGCGGCAGGGAGGTGAGATCCTCGGCATCATCAAGAAGTTTCTGGTTTTCCTGGATTTGGCCCCGGGCGCTTTGCATCTCTTTCGGGTCCACGGTAATGCGGAACTGGCGGATATCGCTCGTGGCCCCGAGCTGGTGCGCGACCAAATCCGAAGTGATCACGTTGAGCCGGGCCAGACGGCGGTATTCAGTAAAGGAGTCTGTCGCGCCGGAGAGGCCGAAGTAGCCTATGCCGGCCACAAGGGCGATCAGGGCGATCATGAGGCCAAAGCCTGTGATGATTTTCCACTTTGTCGTTATGCCGAATCCTGGGAGAGCTTTACTCTGTGCTGTCATACATACTCCTCAATTTACAGGATATTTCAAATGTTCCCCAACAGGCCGGGGGTCTGTTCGCAGCTCGTTTTTCCTGTAACAGTAAGATTTTATAGCGTTTTATGCCCAGGGCCTCAGTGTTGTAACAAAGCGCTTGAGCAAGCAGGGAGGCAAAAAACATAAAACCAGCATGAGGGTTTTCTGTGTGTTATAAAACAGTATCGTATAGGGCGAGAGTCAAGAAAAAAGTAAACAGAATTGCAAGAAAGGTGGAAAAAAGCCTATCTGCCCAAGTGGATTGAAAAAAAATGCAATCAATGGTAGAAACACTACAATAGAGCTTCTTTTCCAAGCACGGGGGATAGGGCAAGGAAGATATCTTTTTGTGCATATTATATATATATATATATATAATATTACATACAAGGCCACGTCTTGAAAAAGTCCGGTGTATTCCGCCTGCCGCGTTCTCGTGCCGCAAGCGGGTGCCGCTTCGCTCCTCCCCCTTAAGCGACCCTCTCGAAGTGAAACTGTTCCAGTGTGAAAGGCGGACGAACCCTATGGGAAACGAACGTTTGCTCTCTGTAGACCGATTTGCCCAGCTTGGCAGAACAACGCGCGACACGCTGCACCATTACGACAAGATCGGCCTGCTCACGCCCGAGGAGCGCGGCAAAAACAACTACCGCTACTATGCCTGCAAGCAGGTGGCGCAGTTGAGCATGATCCGCATACTCCAGGCGGGAGGCATGCCTTTGGCTGAAATCAAGGAAGTGATGGGCCAGAGCGACCCGAAGCAGGTATGCGCGAACTTGAAACGCCAGATCAGCCAGCTTGAGATCATGGAGGAGGAGCTCAAGCGCTCGCAAAAGCTGCTCGCCACCTTGCACGCGATCATCCGTTCGGCGGAAGATGCCGATGAAGATGTCCCTACTATACGCTCTTTGCCGGAAGCCAAGATTGTGCTCGGCGAACTGAACGACTACAGCAACAATAAAAACCCCTTTGATGCGCTCTCGGCTTTTTACGCCGCTGTCGGCGAAAAATACCCGGAACTGGATTTGAACTACCCGGTCTGGGGTCTGTTTTCGGAGGAACGAAAGGGAGAATGGGGCTACGCCTGGCCGGACCGCTTCTACTTTTTCAACCCGGACGGGCAGGATACAAGGCCTGCCGCGCGCTACGCAATAGGCTACACGCACGGTAATTACTGCGGCAGCGGCGCGCTTTTCACGCGACTTCTCGGCTATATGGAGGCCAAAGGGCTGCGGCCCTGCGGAAACGCCTACGAGGAATACCCACTGCACGCAATCGGCACCTCAGACAGGGTGCGGCAGCTGATACGGGTGATGATTCCGGTGTGTGAGAAATAAAAAAGGATTTTTTTAGCTCCGGGCCGGAAATGAGGCTTGACCAAGACCCGCTTCCCGTGTACACCCGACTTCTCTTGTGGCGGATGTAGCTCAATTGGTAGAGCACCAGATTGTGGCTCTGGGTGTCGTGGGTTCGATTCCCATCATTCGCCCCATTTTTACAAAACGAAGTCCCTGTGATCGCGAAGATCATGGGGACTTCGTTTTTTGTCCGCTTGTTTTTCTGCCCCCATTGACTATGGACTTATAGTCGCTTATAAAAACTTATGAACCGCATCGAATGGACGACCAGGGCCTTGCGGCAAGCGCGAAAGCTCCCGCCCTCAGCACAAAGCGAGATTGCCGAGGCGGTCACCCTGCTTGGCAACTGGCCGCATATCGCTCAGGTTAAGGCCCTGGCGGAACGGTCCGGCTACCGTCTGCGCGTGGGGCGCTATCGTGTGCTGTTCACAGTGCATGCGGGCGTTCCTCTGGTAATTCGTATAGAGGAGGTCAAGAAGCGGGATGAACATACCTACTAGCCATCAGCTTATCACCCATCAGGGAGTCCCTGTGGCCGTGGTGGTGCCCTATGCCGAATACGCCGCCGCCTTTGCCGGGTTCGGCGCGCAAGAGTCAACAGAGGCTACTGTGCCGCATGAGGTGGCCTCTCGTGTTTTGAGAGAGCAAATATCCCCCATCCGCGCATGGCGCGAGCATCTGGGGCTGACGCAAGCCGATGCGGCCGCCCGTATGGGGGTGTCGCAGTCCGCCTTCGCTCAGATGGAAGCGCCGGAAGCGAGGCCCCGTATGAACACCTTGAAAAAGGTAGCCCAAGCCCTGGATATTGCCCCGGCGCAGTTGAAGTGGTAATCGTGCAGCGAGACACAAAGGCCCCTTTCCCCTTTCTGTGCACGTGGCGCGCACCCCACAGCCAAGGACCCCCATGAAAAACACCGTTCTTACCTTCAGGCAGGCCAAGCGGAACAAGGAAAAACTCGCCATGCTCACGGCCTACGATTATTCCATGGCCAAGCTCATGGATCAGGCGGGCATCAACGGCATTCTGGTGGGCGATTCTCTGGGCATGGTCATGCTCGGCTACCAGGACACCCTGCGCGTGACCATGCAGGACATGATCCACCATTCCAAGGCCGCTTCGCGCGGCGTGGAATCGGCCCTTCTGGTGACCGACATGCCCTTTATGTCCTATCAGACTTCCGTGTACGATGCGGTGGTCAATGCCGGGATTCTGGTGAGAGAGGGCCGTGCCCATGCCGTCAAGCTGGAAGGCGGCGAGGAAGTGGCCCCGCAGATCAGGGCCATTGTTCAGGCCTCCATACCGGTTATGGGGCATATCGGGCTTACTCCGCAGTCCGTCAACGCCTTTGGCGGCTACAAGGTGCAGGGCAGGGATGAGGAAGCGGCCCGCAAGCTGCTGCACGCGGCCAAAGCCGTGGAAGAGGCGGGCGCGTTCGCCGTGGTGCTGGAATGCGTGCCGGAAAAGCTGGCCGAACTTATCACAAAGAGCCTCTCCATTCCCACCATAGGCATTGGCGCGGGCAGAGAGTGCGATGGGCAGGTGCTCGTCTATCAGGACATGCTCGCCCTGTTTTCCGGCTTTACCCCCAAATTCGTCAAACGCTACGCGGATGCGGGCGGCATGATGCGTGAAGCCTTTGCCGCCTATAAGGATGAGGTGGGCCGGGGGATTTTTCCCGGACCCGAGCATGCCTTTACCATGGATGACGGTGTGATCGAAAAACTGTACTGAAGGATATATGATCAAAGCTATCAGAGCGAAACTGCACGGTATCCGGGTTACCGGGGCCGCGCTTGACTACCACGGCTCCATAAGCCTGGACCCGGAAATCTGCCGCCAGGCGGGGCTGTATCCGCTGGAATTCGTCTATATCTGGAACAAGAGCAGCGGGCAGCGCATCAGCACCTATGTCATTCACGGCGAGCCGGGTTCGCGCTGCTGCATATTGAACGGCGCGGCGGCCCGCACCTGCCAGGTGGGCGATGAGGTCATTATCTGCGCTGTGGAATACCTGAACAGACCCGAAGATCTCTACTCCCTGAAGCCGAAGGTGCTCACCTTTACCGAGGGCAATGAAATCGCCGAGCGTTTGCGCTATGGCGTGACAGGCGCTGAACGGGGCGAGTTTGACTTCGAGCTTGTTGAGGATTCATGACAACAAGGCCTTAAGGAAACGCTGATTTATTCCCTCTCGTGAGTAGTAGGGCAAAAAGCGCCTATAAATACAGTACCCACACCAGCAGCAAAGTCACCGGCAGGGTGAGCAGCAGCAGGGGCACGCCCGTTTTGGCGTAGTCCGTAAAGCTGTAGCCGCCGGGCTCGCGCACCAGCATGCTGACCGGGGAGCCCAGGGGCGATATGTAGGCCGCCGAGCAGGCTATGGCCGTGACCATGGCGCAGGCCTGCGGGTTGATGCCAAAGCTTAAGCCCGCGTCAATGGCCAGGGGTGCCATAAGCACGGCCACGGGCGTGTTGGCGATAAAAAGCCCGCATAGCGAGGTGAACAGAAAAAGGCCCGCCAGCACAAGCAAGGGCTCTGCGCCGTTAAAGAACTGAAAAAAAGCGCCTGAGGCTAGGGCGAGCAGGCCGGTCTTTTGCAGGGCCAGGGCCAGGGGCATGAAGCCGCCGATGGTTACCACGGTTCGCCAGTCAATGACATCATATACGGAACCGAGCGGAACGCAGCCGGTGAGCAGCAGGAGCACGGCCGCAGCCATGATGATCGTGACCGGGGGCAGCGCGTTGCAGGCCAGCAGAAAGGTTGCGCCCGCCAGAATGAGCAGGGCGATATGTTGTTTTTTCCGCGCGGGCACATAGTCTTCATAGTCGCGGGGCAGGGTGAGCAGAAGGTATTTGTCCCTGTGCTCCCTGAGCAGCAGAATATCGCTCCAGGCCCCGCATACAAGCAGCACATCGCCAAAGGCCAGCGGCAGGTCGGCAATATCCTGCGACAGAGTTTCCCCTTTTCTGCGCACGCCGAGCACAATACTGCGGAACAGAGATTGAAAGCCGCTTTCTCTGAGCGTTTTGCCGATCAGTGAGGAATCCGGATTGAGCATGACCTCGGCAAGGCCCACAACCTGGAAAAAGGCTTTGTGCCGTGCGGGTGTCAGGGCAAGGGCCTGTAAGGAAAATTCCTCCGTGAAGGCCGCCACATGCTCCGGGCTGCCGATCAGCAGGAGCAGATCTTCCGGCTGAATGATCGTTTCCGCCCGGGCCGGAAGGATAGCGGCGCGCTTGCTGCCCGCCTCTTCGCTTTGCACGGCGAGCACGCGAATATTATAGCGCGCGCCAAGCTGCATGCGGGTGAGGCTGGTGCCGGTAAGGCCGGAATGATCGGGAACGCGCAGCAGGTACTCGTGCTGGGCGATTTTATGGTAGGCGAGCAAATCGTTGACGCTCGGTTTTTTTCCGCCTTTTTTCCCTGCTTCTTTCGGGCCGAGCAGTTTGCGGCCGATCAGGGCCATAAAGAGTATGGCAAGCGTCAGCACGCACAGGCCGAAAGGCGTGAAGCTGAACATGGAAAACGCGGGCAGCCCCCGCTCTATCAGGGCGCTGTTCACGATGATGTTGGGGGTGGTCGCCACCAGGCTCATCATGCCGCTGATCAGCGCCGCTGCCGCCAGGGGCATGAGCAGACGCCGGGGGTTGAGCTTGGCTTTTTCGCCCACCGCCAGGGTGATGGGAATGAAAATGGCGGCAGTGGCCGAAGAACTCATAAAGGCCCCCACAAAGGCGGCGGCCAGCATGCTCATGACCAGCAGGCGGATTTCCTTGCCGTTGCTGTATTTGAGAATGACGCTTCCCACCCGCTGCGCGATGCCGGTGTGCGTAACGGCCTTGCCCACGATAAACATGCAGGCAATAATGAAGACGCCCGAACTGGCAAAGCCGGAGATGGCCTCGGTAGAACTCAGCACCCCGCAGAGCGGCAGAACGCACATGATCAGCGCGGCCACAATATCGTTGCGAACTTTGCCGCTGACCAGCAGGGTAATGGCCCCTGCCAGGGTCAGTACGGTGACGAATTGGGAAAATGCGGACATGCCGGAATGCTTCCTCAGAAAATTATTTGAAAAAAAAACACTTTTCCCGTATCAGCCTTTCTCCACATACACTATAACCGATGCAGGATTTCAGGCCCATGCCCTCAGCAAGTGATACGCTCCGTAGTGAAATAGCGCGCAGGCGCACCTTTGGCATTGTCAGCCACCCGGACGCGGGAAAAACAACGCTTACCGAAAAGCTACTGCTTTTTGGCGGGGCAATTCAGCTCGCCGGGTCGGTCAAGGCGAGAAAAGCCGCGCGCCATGCCACCAGCGACTGGATGGCTATGGAAAAGGAGCGGGGTATCTCCGTGACCACCTCGGTAATGAAATTCCGCTATAACGGCTATGAAGTCAACCTGCTGGACACGCCGGGCCACCAGGATTTTTCAGAAGACACCTACCGGGTGCTCACAGCCGTGGATTCCGCGCTTTTGGTCATTGACGCGGCCAAAGGCGTGGAAGCCCAGACTAAAAAGCTGATGGAGGTGTGCCGCATGCGCAAAACCCCCATCATCACCTTCATCAACAAGCTGGATCGGGAAGCCCTGCCTCCCCTGGACCTTATGGCCGACATTGAGGCCCACCTCGGCATAGAATGCGCGCCGCTCACCTGGCCCGTGGGCATGGGTTCGAGCTTCAAGGGAGCCTATGACATCCGCAACGGGGAACTGCGCCTTTTTTCCCCCACGCACGGGGGCAAGGTGCAGGAGGCGCAGGTGGTGATCAGGGGCCTGGACGATGCGCAACTGGACGTGCATCTTGGCGATCAGGCCGAAGATTTGCGCGCGGACATGGAATTGCTCGGCGCGGCCGGAACCCCTTTTGACCCGCAGCGCTATCTCGCGGGCGAGCAGACCCCGGTCTTTTTCGGCAGCGCGGTCAACAATTTCGGCGTGCGCGAACTTTTGGATACCTTTGTGAATCTCGCCCCGGCCCCCCGGCCCCGCCCGGCCCTGACAGCCACGGGCGAAACCCGCCTCGTGCAGCCGGACGAGGCGGAATTTTCAGGCGTGGTCTTCAAAATCCAGGCCAATATGGACAAGGCCCACCGGGACCGCATCGCCTTCATGCGCATCTGCTCGGGCTCTTTCACGCGCGGCATGAAGCTTCGGCACCACCGCAGCGGCAAGGACATGGCCGTTTCCAACGCCACCATGTTCATGGCCCAGGATCGCAGCGGGGTGGAAGAGGCCTGCGCCGGGGATATTATCGGCATTCCCAACCACGGGACCATCAAAATAGGCGATACCTTTACGGAAAAGACCCTGCTGAAGTTCACCGGCATCCCGAGTTTCGCGCCCGAGCATTTCCGCCGCGTGCGCCTGCGCAACCCCCTCAAGGCCAAGCAGTTGCAAAAGGGCCTGGAGCAGTTGGCCGAAGAAGGCGCGGTGCAGCTTTTCCGCCCGCTGGTCAACAACGACTATATTCTCGGCGCGGTGGGCCTTTTGCAGTTCGACGTGATAGTCTCCCGGCTGGCCGAAGAGTATTCGGTGGACGCAAGCTATGAAAGCATAGGCGTTGCCGCGGCCCGCTGGGTCGTCTCAAACGACAGGCGCCAGTTCGAGGACTTCAAGGATTACTACAATCAGGATCTGGCCCTGGACGCCGAAGGAGCCCTGGCCTACCTTGCCCCCAACCCCTGGAAGCTGGAATCGGCCGAAGAGCGCTACCCGCATGTTGAATTTCGCGTGACCCGCGAGATAGGGTAGGGGTAAAGAAAAAACTCAGTCTTTCCCTTACTTCTGAATCAGGGACATGAGCATGTTGGGCATGCTGTTGGCTTGGGAAAGCATGGCCACAGCGGATTGCGAGAGAATTTGATTCCGCACGAACTCGGTCATTTCCTGGGCCACATCCACGTCCGAGATACGGGATTCGGCGGCTTGCAGGTTTTCCGCCTGTATCTGCAAGTTGGAAACGGTATTTTCCAGCCGGTTCTGCNNATGCTGTCCTTGCGGATCATGGCCTCATCCAGCCTGCCAAGCGCCTTTTGGGCCAACTCCTGTGTTTCTATGGAAATAACCTTTTCCGCGAGGCCACCGCCTTCGCTGTCCAGAGGTTCCCCCATGGTACCTTCATCCCATGTTGCAGTGATGTGGTAGGCCCCTCCTCCCGGCAGGAAAAGAATCAAATCTTCCGTTGCCTCGTCAATAGTCAGGTATTCATGAACGCTGTTGGACACATTATGCTCATGGCCGGAATAGCCTATACTCATCCCGCCATAGCTGACAGAGTTGTATGGGGGATTTGGGTTGAAGGGCTTTGCGATCCCGGCACCATTAGCAGAATAGCTTGCATCCGCATTAAAGCCATTATCGGTAGTTAAAAACATGCTCGCATCAGCAGGGTTGCGCAAAACCCCTGCCTCGGCCCAACCATCAGAACCTATTTGTGTGCCGACAATATGATATCCATCCTTCGTAAACAGTTGCATGGCGTCATGTTCTCCCAAATGTTCAAGATGTAAGGAAAGATTCTTTGTCCCTTGGGGAATAATGCCGAGAAAGATCAAGCCGGAGCGGCCCCATATCTCTACTCCATTGGGAAGACTTTTCCATAAAGCGTCAGTGGGTCCGGCCTCTCCAGGCGCAAGAACTGTGCCTCCGGCCTCTCCAGGCGCAAGAACTGTGCCTGTCGTCTCGGTCAGCCCCAAGCCCTTCAGCGTGGCATCACCAATATTCAGATAGTAGTAATCTTCAGCGGCATCATTGGCCGTGCCGAAATGCACCTTCAATTCGCCGGTGGATTGCAGCCCGGAACCGTCATGCTTCCCGGTAAGAGAACCGTCCAGCAGCTTGACGCCGTTAAAGTCCGTAGCCGTGGCTATGCGCTGAATTTCAGCGGCCATCGCCTGAAATTCACTGTCGATCATCAAACGCTGGTCGGAGTTGTAGGTGCCTGTAGCGGCCTGTTCCGCCAGTTCCTTCATGCGGAT
>DBDO01000245.1 GCA_002293605.1 Desulfovibrionaceae bacterium UBA930 | reverse complement strand
GCAAATTCCGCGCCCTGTTTCTGGAGCCTGTCGCCGATTTCGTCAAAAAGTTCCGTGGGGAAGGGGCCAGCGCCCACGCGCGTGGTGTAGGCCTTGACAATGCCGATGATGCGGCCAAGATCAGCCGGGCCGACGCCGGAACCGGCTGAAGCGTTGCCGGCCACGGTATTGGAAGAGGTCACGCAAGGGTAGGTACCGTGGTCCACGTCCAGGTGCACGCCCTGCGCGCCTTCAAACATGACCGAGCCCCCGGCGGCCTGTATGGCGGCCAGCTCCGAAGCCACGTCAGCCAGATGGGGAACGAGGCGGGCCGCAACCGGTTCAATAACGGCCATGACGGCATCCACATCCAGTCCGGCTTTGCCGTACAAACCGGAGAGCAGCGCATTCTTTTCCTTGAGCGCGCAGATCACCTTTTCACGCAGCAGGGCAAGGTTTTCCAGATCGCAGGCCCGGATGCCGATGCGGGCGGCCTTGTCCTCATAGCAGGGGCCGATGCCGCGCCCTGTGGTGCCTATTTTCCCTTCGCCCTTGTCCTCCTCCCGCGCCTGATCCAGGAGCTTGTGATAGGGCATGATCAAATGGGATTTGCGGGAAAGTCTGAGCCGCTCCGGGGCCACGGCAATACCCCCGGCCCTTACGGCGTCCATTTCCGCAACCAGGGCCTCGGGGTCCACCACCACGCCGTTACCGATAAAGCAGACCTTGCCTTCATGCAGAATGCCAGAGGGGATCAGCTTGAGAATATATTTTTTGCCGTCCACGATAACCGTGTGTCCGGCATTGTTCCCGCCCTGAAAGCGGACGATGGCGGCAACCCCGGCGGACAGCATGTCCACGATTTTGCCCTTGCCTTCATCTCCCCACTGGGCACCCACTATGACCACATTGGACATGCCTTTCTCCTTACAATAGGAACGATAGCGGGATTGGCCCGCCCTGTCTTGCGCTTGCCGCCAAGCGGCAAAGCGCAAAGTCGCGTTGTTGTAAAATGGCTTTTACTCTGTCGGTTCCGCTGCTGTGTCCGCGCCCTTTTCAGCCGGGGCGGCAGCCGGGTCCGGCGTCTTGCCGGGAAAAGACAGCACCGTGGCCCGTGCGCGCGGCGCTGCGGCCTTGTCAGGCCCGGATTTTTTCTGCGGGCGCAAAAGATCGGGCAAGGGCGGCATTGCGCCCTTGTCTGCCGGAGAGGCCGAAAGCGCAAGCTGGTAGTTGAAAAGCTGGTTCTTCCAGTGCACGGCCTGGATCAGGCAGAGCGCCAGCGCGGCCTCTTCCCAGCGTCTGGTGGGCTCGAACTCACGCACCTGGGCCGCAAAATGCCGCCAGAGGTGCATCAGGGATGCCTCATCGTACTCGTTGAGCTTTTGCGCCATCTTTTCCAGCACACGCTGCATGATGTCTTTCTCTTTGTCCGGAGCGTCTGCACCGAAATTCACATGTAAAGCAGGGGGGCAAGGTAAAAGCCCTCCCTTGCCGGTAAAAGCCGGGCAAGACAAAGCCTGCCCGTCCCGCGCGCGTCTTCTTGATACTGCATACTCCAAAGCGGAGCAGGGTTCAAATAAAAAAGCGCCGCAGCATCCGGCAGCGGTGGCCCGCTTCCTGCATACCACAGAAAAGTCTGTCGCTTTTTCGACGGATCTGCCGCCTGTGCCCTTGCCCGGGGTGAGGGCCGCGAAAGAGGCGCAGGCGAGCTGTACTCGCCCTTAAGCGACTCTTTCAAGCGCTCGGAAGGGAGATCCGCAAGGAGGTACTGTTATGAACGCCGCCTCTTCCTCATTCGGCTTTACGCACCGGCTTTGCCGCACGGCAGCCGGACTGAGCGGCGTGCTGGGCCTTGTCCTGCTCTGGACCGGCCTTGGCTTGTCCGATCGCGCTTTCGTATGGGGGGAGGCCTCAGCCGGATCAGTAGCCGCCTCCTTGTACGGCCCGCCCCATTCCCTGATTTCCAAAGAGCAGGCCGCCAGTCTGCAAGCCAGCGTGGACAGCGCGGCCCTCAGTCTGGGAGGCATGCTCGCCGCAGGCGGGGAAAAGGCTGAAAGGGAAGCCTTTCGGGCTGCCGTGGCCCCGGCTTTGTCCGCGCTGACCTTCGGGCTTGGCGGGGAGGTCTACTATACCCTTTGGGAAGAGAGCACCGCTTTGCACGCGCCGCTTTCTCCGGACGCCGGAGATGTGGATTTTGCCAATGCCCTGGACGGACGCGGCGCGCCCTTTGTGCTGGGCATGGCGCATGTTGCGGCAGAGGGCGGGGGCTTTCTTCAGGTGCTGCTGCCCCGCCAGTTTTCCGGCGCGGAGCAGGGCGCTGCTTTTGCCGGAGATGCTTCGGAAGCAAAGCCGGGCGCAGCGCCGGAGGGCTTGCGCCCCCTCCCTGCAAGCGCTTCCCCCCTCTTTGACGGCCTTTCCGATGTGCCGGAAGTTCTCGGCAGCAGCCCGGACTATTGTCTCGTGAACAGCTTTGCCCTACCATGCGGCGGCCAAGCATCTCCTCCGGCACCCGCTTCAGACCTCAGCCCGGTGGAACAGCTCGTGTATGTGCGTCAAATTCCCGGCAGTTCCTGGCATATTGCCGCCTTCATGCCTGTGCAGGCCTCTGCTGAGATCGGCCTTTCTTCCCTTTGGGACCTGGGCATGGGAAAGAGCGAAGATGTGCGGGAAGGCCTCTACCGCAGGGGGCTGTGCATTTCCGGTTTTTCTCTGGCAGGGCTTGCGGGCTTGATGTTGTTTTCGGGGCGCTCGCGAACCCGATTAGGATGAGGAAGTTCAGCATCTCAGGATCACTATTTTCGATGGCAAAATCTTTCTTCAGGGCAAAGCGGCACCGCGTTTTTTCCGCCGCGCGCTGGCTGAGGCGCTTTTTTCTTCTGCTGGGCATGCTGGGCCTTGGCCTGGGCGGGGGACTTTTTTTGCGCGGCCGAGTTATTTCGGTCGCTGACGGGGACAGCCTGGTTTTTTTTACCGCTCAGGGAGAGCGGCAGCGCGTTCGCCTGTATGGCATTGACGCGCC
>DBDO01000196.1 GCA_002293605.1 Desulfovibrionaceae bacterium UBA930 | reverse complement strand
CTTAGATACAGGAGGATGCCCTGGGGCCGGGGAGAGTTCACAGCTCAAACCGGCCCGCTTGTTTGATAAATTATGCATAGGTAAAACTTCTGTCAATTACACGATTTCACAGGCTGCATACTCAACTGGCGTCCGCCCGTGTTTTGCTCCACCCTGCACCCGCACAGTTCCTGCACGGGGTATCGGGCTCAAAGCGCCGGATTGTCGTTTCTATCCACGCGCCCCGTAGGGAGCGACAAAACCTTAAAGCTTTCTCTGATGGCGTAACCTTTATCGAAATGACCGTGTCGGACAAGCCGAACAGCCGATTGCAAAAGTACCGGCTGACCAAAGCAGGCAACAAGACTTGCCTTTCATAAAATTTTTTGCTTTCATTCGGAAAACCGCTACTTGACTTTTCCCCTTTTTAGTAACAGATCTTAATACGAAAAATTATTGGAGCGGAAAGCCATGTCCCAAACCAGAATGACCCGGCAACGGGCACTGATCCTGGAGGCCCTGCACAGCGTTACCTCCCACCCCACGGCAGATGAAATTTACGGTATGGTCCGGGAAAAAATGCCCCGCATCAGCCTTGGCACCGTGTACCGGAACCTCGATCTTCTGAGCAGCTCCGGGGAGATTTTGTGCCTTGAGCGCGCCGGGGCGCAAAAACATTTTGACGGCGATACCAGCCCGCACCTGCATGTGCGCTGCAAGCGCTGCGGCCGCATCGGCGATGTGCACGCCGCGCCCGCGCTGCCCGCCTTCACCCCCCTCTCCGCCGGGGGCTTTACCATAGAAGATATGGAAGTGGAGTTTACCGGCCTTTGCGATAGCTGCAAGGATTCCAGAGCCTGCTGACGCAAAGGCCCTTTCCTCAAAGCTCATTAATCAGTGCTTCCTTAAGCAAATGCCGCTGAGGGAGTATGGATAAATCAGCCTTTCCCAGGGGGCTGTTCCCAAACAAGGGACTTTGCGCCGAGAGCAAGGAAAACGGCCCCTTTTTGCGCAGGGAGTGTACTTTTGTGGTACTCGACCGGAGCAAAAGGGGCCGTTTGACGCAGTTATCGGACAAAAGACCTGTTTGGGAACAGCCCCCTAGCTGGCGCAGTCAATGCAGCGAGACGCCTCCGGCATAGCCAGCAGGCGGGGCATGGGGATTTGCTCGCCGCAGTCTATGCAAAAGCCGAATTCGGGCTCTTCAATACGTTTTTGCGCATATTCCAGCGCGGCCAGACGGGCCCTGGCCGAAGCCAGGGCCGCCTCATTCACGCTTTTGTTCACAAGGCTGTTCATGCGCGTGATTTCATCCTCGCAGTCCTCATCGCCGGGCCGCGTCACTTCCTCAAGGGTTGCGATATCTGCGGCAAGGCGCGTACGTTCCGCCTGTATCTTGTCCCGAAGGGCCGTTCGTTGCGTTTCAGTCATGGCTTCCCTTGCAGCATGCTGTTGTGCGTAGAGTTTTTTTGCCTGCGCCTCGCAGGCTATTTTTACAGAAATATGGATTCATGGCTTTTGGGGAAACGCGTAGTTATTTCCTTTGGCAAGGCGCGAGGCCCTTGTTCGAAGAAGGGCACGATGGGGGCTGGATCGATGGTCCTGCCCCCGGAGGGAAAAACCGAGCAACGCAGCCAAAGGGAATAAATCAGCGTTTACCTCTCAGCAGCAGCCGGAGCATAGCATACTCCGCTTTGATTGTACCATGTAAAATGCGGATAGTGCAAATTTTTTTATTTACAGGATGGGCGAAACGCGGTAAAGCCTTTCCTACATTTCAGCCGGGGCCGTAACTATTTACGGATTTCGGCCTAATTTTTTGTTTCCTTGCAAACTCAGGAGGTTTGACAATGAAGCGCATTACCGCATTGTTGCTGGCCGTGGCCTTCACGCTCGGCAGCGTTGCTGCCGCCCAGGCGGACGGCATCGACATCAAGGTGAAGGGCCAGTGGGACTTCGCCTTTGGTACCATCAACAACAAGGAGTTCAGGCACAGCAACATCAGGCCGGAAGGCGAGCGCCAGCGCGATGTCGACAACTTCGAAGCCCGCCAGCGCGTGCGCACCCAGATGAACTTCATCTCCTCCGAATACCTGCAAGCCGTGCTGATGTTTGAAATCGGCGACCTTGACTGGGGCCAGCCCGGTACCGGCAGACAGCGCGGCGCTGGCCTGGACACCGCTGGCGTGAACATTGAAACCAAGCGCGCCTACCTGGACTGGATTGTCCCGAACACCGCAGTTTCCGTGCGCATGGGTCTGCAAGGCCTGGCCCTGCCTGCCACGCGCATGGGCAACATGGTCTTTGGCGCTGACGTGGCCGGCATTGTGGTCAATGCCCCGCTCTGCGACAATGCGGCCCTTACCGCCTTCTGGGCTCGCCCCTTTGATCGGGCCCGTAATACCGAGGCAATAGAAGATTTGGGTCCCGATCTGAGTGACGAAACCGACATGTTCGGCCTGGTGCTGCCCCTGACCTTTGAAGGCTTCTCCCTCACCCCCTATGCGGTGTACGCCAATGTGGGCAACTCCTCCGGCTTCTGGAACTATGTATTTGTTGATGATACTGCAGATCCCGATGACGTTCCGCCGTTCCCCGGCTATTTGGCCTCCCGCATGCCCGGCAGCAGCAGCAATGCTTGGTGGTTTGGCGCGAACTTTAACCTGACCATGTTCGATCCCCTGACCTTTGGTCTGGACCTCATCTATGGCCGCGTGTCCCACACCGAACTCGGCACCCCGGGAAATCATCTGAACAATATAAGCGCTTCAGGCTGGTATATCGGCGCTACCCTGGATTACGCCCTGGATTGGGGTACCCCGGGCATCTTTGGCTGGTACGCTTCCGGCGACAAAGAACGCGCTATAGAAGAAGGGCGCATGGGCCGCCTGCCCGTGCTGGGCACGGATGACGGCTTCCTGGCCACCAGCTTTGGCACTGCCGGTTACTACGGCATTGGCAGCGGCGGCAACTACTGCTCTGTCACCGGCACCGGCACCGGCACCTGGGGCATCGGCATTCAGGTGGCGGACGTGTCCTTTATTCAGGATCTCAGCCACACCCTGCGCTTTGCCTACTACCGCGGCACCAACGATGCCGAACTGGTTCGGAAATGGGAAGGAAGCTTCTTCCGTTATCAGGCTGACGCGCTCTACCTGACCGATGAAGACAGCGTGTTCGAAGTGAACTTCGACCATGTCTACAAGATCTACGAAAACCTGGAAGTCTGCCTTGAGCTCGGCTACCTGCGCCTGAGCGCCGACGAAAAGACCTGGAATGCGGCGGACACCGACCTGAAGAAGAACGATGATTCCTGGAAGGCGGAAGTGAACTTCCGCTACAGCTTCTAGTTCTTTTCCACGCTTTGCTTATGACAAGGGGGGGCCTTGCGGCCCCCCCTTTTTTACGGGAAAGGCTGAATAATTTCCGTTTTGCTGCGTTACCCGGTTTTTCGCGTCCCGCGCTTCACGCTATCGGTGGCTGATAGGCCTCGGCGGCTCTGGCTAAAAAGCCCAAGCGGGTCATGCCGTGCTTTCCGGCGCAGGCATAAAGGCCGCGAAATAATATTTTCCCATAGTTGCTCCTTTCCCTAAAGCCCATCAAATGGGGGTCAAGGGGACTCGTCCCCTTGCGGGGTCCAGGGGCGGAGCCCCTGGCGGAGGGTTTGGGGAGGCAGCGCCTCCCCAAAAATTATTTATACACCATAATAGCTTCTGTACCAGTCTACAAAAGCCTGTATGCCCCTTTCAAGCGGGGTGCAGGGCGCAAAGCCCACATCCCTGGCAAGCGGGGCGATATCCGCATAGGTGGCCGGCACATCGCCCGGCTGCATGGGCAAAAGCTCAAGCTCGGCCTTTTTGCCCAGGGCCCTCTCCAGGGTTTTGATGAAGTCCAGCAGGGGCACGGGCCGGTTGTTGCCGATATTATAGAGCCGGTAGGGCGCGGAACTGGAGGCGGGATCGGGATGAGCGGGCTGCCAGTCCGGGTTTGGGTCCGGGGGGAGGGGCATCAGCCTGCACAGTCCTTCCGTGATATCATCGATATAGGTGAAGTCGCGCTGCATCCTGCCCTTGTTGAATACCGGAATGGGGCGGCCTTCCAGTATGGCCCTGGTAAAGATGAACAGGGCCATGTCTGGCCTGCCCCAGGGGCCGTACACGGTGAAAAAGCGCAGCCCGGTGCAGGCAAGGCCGTACAGGTGGCTGTAGCTGTGGGCCATGAGCTCATTGGATTTTTTGCTGGCCGCGTACAGGCTGACCGGATGGTCCACGCTCTGGGAGGTGGAAAAGGGCATCTGCGTATTCATGCCGTATACGGAGCTGGAGGAGGCGTACACGAGATGGCGCACCGCGTTCTGCCTGCATCCTTCCAGAATATTGCCGAAGCCGACCAGGTTGGATTGAATGTAGGCCTGAGGATTTTCCAGACTGTAGCGCACCCCGGCCTGGGCCGCGAGGTGCAGCACATGGCTGAAGCGCTCCTTGTGAAAGAGCGCCTTCATGGCGCTCTCGTCAGCCAGGTCCAGGCGCTCAAAGCGAAAGCCCGGCGCGCCGTGCAGGAGCCTTAAGCGGTCTTCTTTCAGGGCCGGGCTGTAGTAGTCGTTCATGTTGTCGATGCCGACAAGGCTATGACCCTCCCGCAGAAGGCGCTGACAGGCGTGAAAGCCGATAAAGCCCGCTGCTCCGGTAACAAGAATATGCATAAGGTCCTCTTCAGTTTTGTGCTGCAATTCCAACGCCATTAAACGCACTGCGCAGAAAAACACAGGCCTTGTCCGCCAGCGCGGGATTTTCCAGCAGGGCGGAAAAGTCCGGCAGGAGCACGAAAAGCGTGCCCCGAACAATATGCTGGGTAAAGGGCGTGCGCAGGGGCAGGGCAGGGTCGGCAAGCGGAACAGACTCAGGCCCTACAAGCACAAGCACCCTGGGCTCAAGCAGGCGCAAGCCGGCGTGAAAGAAACGGGCCTCAGAGGCCTGTTCCGTGCCTTGCCCCGAATCGTCCTTTGCCGCATCCGGGTGCGGAGGGGCGAGGCAGAGGGGCCAGAAGGCGCTGGCCCCGCGCGGCAAGCGGAGCTTACCGATAAGTTCACGCAAGCAGGCCGAGCGGGCCTTGCTGCCCTGGCCGCTCAGATCAAGGCCCAGTTCAGGGTAGGTCCAGAGCACGGGTGCGGGCCGGGTGCGGGCGAAAAGGGCCTGCCAGGCCGGGG
>DBDO01000211.1 GCA_002293605.1 Desulfovibrionaceae bacterium UBA930 | reverse complement strand
GCCATGATTTCGATGAAGGCGGCATCGCTTTTGCCCGCGCGCACATCGTCCATGAGCTGGCGCGCGTTGGCAAGGCTGTGCGCCACCGCCACCTTCACCTTGGCCCCCTTGATGTCCACCTCGGCTTCCTTGATGCCCTCATAGCCGCGCACGGCCGTGAAGTCCAGGCAAGCAAGTTCTTCTCCGGTCAGCACTTCGTAAACGCTGCGCAAGGCNNGGCTGCGCCGGTGCCTTCGCCCATCACGCTGTCAAACTCCGCCTCGGGCAAAGAGGAAAAGTCGATGCCCGCCAGGCGAATCATTCTGGCCAGTTCACGGGTGGTCAGCACCACATCCACGTCCTGCTGGCCGCTGTCGCGCATTTCAGGCCGCTGGCTCNNTTCTTGGCCGTGCAGGGCATGACGGAAACCACGGTAATCTGCTGCGGGTCTATACCGGCCTTTTGGGCATAGTAGGTTTTGGCCACAGCCCCGAACATCTGCTGCGGCGATTTGCAGGAGGAGAGGTGCGCGAGAAGATCCGGATAAAAGACTTCGGCAAAGTTCACCCAGCCGGGACAGCAACTGGTGATCATGGGCAGAACGCCCTTGTTGTGCAGGCGGTGGATGAACTCGTGCCCTTCTTCCATAATGGTGAGATCGGCGCTGAAGTTGGTATCGAAGACCTTGTCAAAGCCGAGGCGCTTTAAGGCGCTGACCATTTTACCCGTGCTGACGGCACCCGGCGGCAGACCAAAGGCATCGCCTAGGGCCACGCGCACGGCAGGGGCGGTTTGCACGATAACGTGCCGACCCGGTGCTTCCAGCGCGGCGTAGACCTCAGCGCTCTGGTCATGCTCGTAGATGGCACCCACAGGACATACGGCGGCGCAACGACCACAGTACACGCATTCGCTTTCGGAAAGCGGCTGATCAAAGGCCGTGCCCAGGGCATAGTCCGTGCTGCGACCCTGAGCGCTGATAGCGTTGACACTCTGCACGCTCTGGCAGGCTTCGACGCAGCGCCCGCAACGGATGCATTTACCCATGTCGCGGGTAAGGGTTTTACTGTCTGTTCGGGCCGCTATGCTCGGCTTTTCGGCGGTGAAGTCACCGCCGCGCACGCCATAGCGCTCGCACAGGGCTTGCAGTTCGCAGGAGCGGTTACGGACGCAACAAAGACAGTCCTGCGGATGCTCGGCCAGGATCAGTTCCAGGATTGTGCGGCGCACATCGCGGATTCTGGCGTTATCGGTCACCACGCGCATGTCCTGCCGGACCTTGCTGCTGCAAGCCGGTTCCAGGCGGGGCCAGCCGTTCACCTCAACCACGCAGATGCGGCAGACGCCGCGCGTTTTCAGATCCGGGTGCTCGCACAAGGTGGGGATGTTGATGCCCACGCTTTTCGCGGCCTCAAGAATGGTCGCTCCCTTGGGCACACAGGCGCTGATACCGTCAATGGTCAGAGTAATCGTATTCACATCGCTCATCTGCAACCTCGTTAACTGGCCTGGGCCAGGGCTTTTGCGTTTTCAGGCCGCACGTTGGCTTCGAACTCTTCCGGGAACAGCTTCCAGGCACTTTCCAGGGCGGCGGTCACCGTTCTGCCCAAGCCGCAAAAAGCGGCGTTGTTCAAGGTTTCGATCAGACGGCGCAGGGCCGCGAGATCATCCTCTGTGGGCAGGCCCGGGGTGGCCAGACGCTCCAGAATGCGCAAGATTTGCTTATTACCCGAGCGGCAGGGCACGCATTTGCCGCAGGATTCGTGAATAAAAAATTCCGCCACGCCCTTGAGGTAGTCGAGAATGGCAACATCCTCGCCCATGACCACAACCGCGCCCGAGCCCACGGACAGCCCGGCGCTTTTCAGGTCGGCGTAGCTGTAAACGGTATCAAGCTGCTCCGGCCCGCCGATGCGCCCGCTTTGCCCGCCCAGGTGGTAGAATTTGAGCTTTTTGCCCTCTTTCAGGCCCCCGCCCAGTTCCGGGTCGAAAATGACATCGCGCAGAGTCAGACCGCTTAAGGGGATTTCATAGCTGCCTTTTCGGGCCGCATGGCCGGAAAGACAGATCAGCTTGGTACCGCCGCTCTGCGGGTGGCCGAGTTTCAGGTACTCCTCGCCGCCCATTTCGATTATGGCCGGGATGCTGGCCAGGCTTTCCACATTGTTGACGAGCGTGGGCTTCAGGAACAGGCCCACTTCGGCCAGATGCGGGGGCTTGATGCGCGGGCGACCCACCTTGCCTTCGGTGGAGTTCAGCAGGGCGGAATTTTCTCCGCACACATAGGCCCCGGCCCCGGAGACCACCTGGATATCAAAGGAAAAGCCCGCCTTGCCCAGGATGTTTTCCCCCAGGTAGCCAGCCTGCCGGGCGTTTTCAATGGCCTTTTTGAGCCCGCGCTGAATCTTGCGGTATTCGCCGCGCACATAGATATAGCCCTCCCTGGCACCGAACACGTAGCCCGCTATGGCCATGCCCTCGATCAGGCGCAAGGGGAGCTTGTCCAGAATCAGCTTGTCCTTGAAGGTGCCCGGCTCGCCCTCATCGGCGTTGCACACGATATACTTGGGTGATGCTTCAATGTGATAGAGATGCTCCCACTTTTTGCCCGCAGGATAGGCGGCCCCGCCGCGCCCGAGCAGCACGGCTTTTTTCACTTCTTCAATAATGGCGAGCGGCTCCATGCCCACGGCTTTTTTCAGGCTGTCAAAACCACCAAGGGCCGAGTATGCGGCTACGTCCACAGGGTCGAACTCTCCTGCCCCGCGCGAAACGATTTTTTTCTGCTTCAGCATGCCAGTTCCCCCATGCGTTCAAGATTGCCGTCACGACAGGCGGCCACAATGGCGCGAACCTTTTCTTCCGTTAAGTCGCCAAAAACCTCATCGCCTATTTTGGCGACCGGGCCGCAGTCGCAAGCGCCCACGCAACTGGTGCGCATGAGCGTGAACTTGCCGTCTGCGGTGCTTTGGCCCATTGCCACGCCGAGCGCGCTTTCAAACCAGGCCACAACATGTTCGGCCTTGTCAAAATCGCAAGGGGTGCTCTGGCAGATCTCCACCAGGTACTCCCCTCGGGGCGCGGTGCTGAACATGGCATAAAAGGTCAGGGTTTCGTAAATTTTCGCCAGGGGCACATCCAGGGTTTTGGCAATCAGACCGGCCCATTCGCGATCCACGCAGTTGTTCCCAGATGCCTCCTGCACATCAAGCAGAATAGCGATGAGCTGCTGCGGCGCGTTGCCGTACTTCCCCATGATGTCGAGAACACGGGATTCAGACAGTCGTGACATTAGTGGAACTCCTCTTGTTTGGCCTTGAACGCCGAAAGCGCGTCCGGAAAGATTGTAAGAGCGCGTTCGAGCACTCCCTGCATCAACGATATGGCGACTCCATAATTGCTTATGGGCACTCCCGCGAGGCGGGCCGCCTCAAGGCGCGAGAGCATAAGAGGACGGCCGATCATACAGCCGCCGCAATGAATGATGAGTTTGTACCCGGCAAGGTCGGCCGGAAAATCTCGCCCCGAGGCGAAACGTATATCCAGGGTTTTGCCCGTGCGCTTTTGCAGCAGGGCCGGAATTTTTACCCGGCCTATATCGTCCTCCCTGGCGTGGTGCGCGCAGGCCTCGCTGATGCAGACCCTGTCGCCGTCCTGCAGGGCATCGATGACTGCGGCCCCGGCGGCCAGTGTGGCCAGATCGCCCTTTACACGGGCCATGAGGATGGAAAAGGTGGTCAGCGGCACTGTTGGAGGCAGTATGGCCGCACAGGCATGCACGGCCTGCGAGTCGCAGACCGCCAGAGCCGGGGGCGCGCTTAAAGCCGCCAAAGCGGCGGCAAGCTCCTCC
>DBDO01000081.1:318-7975 GCA_002293605.1 Desulfovibrionaceae bacterium UBA930 | reverse complement strand
GGGGCGCAGGCGGCAGGGGAAGCGGCGCGCCCTTGTCCCAGGCGCTTAAGTCGCACTCGGGGCCTTGGGGCAAAAGGCTCACTGCCGCGCGCATTTCCAGGGCCGTGGCGCAGACCAGCAAAATATCCGCCTTGCCGTCCGTCCCGGAGCTTCGGGAAGGCGCGGCCATGCCTACAGCCGCCAGTAGGAGAACCCGGCTTTTTCAGCCTCCTCCCGCTTCCACAAGCCCTTGATGTCGAGCAACAGGGCTTTTCCGGTATCCGGGCCAGGGCCTGCAAAAGAGGCGCGCAGCCCTTGCAGGCCCATGCGCAGGTATTCTTCATGGGCCACGGCCAGTATGGCCGCGTCCAGATCGCGCATGTCCTCCAGCGGGGTCAGCTCAAGGCAGTACTCGTGCCGGGCCTCTGCCGGATCGGCCAGGGGGTCATGCACCAGAACGCTTACGCCAAACTCTTCCAGCTCCGCCTTGATATCCAGCACCCTGGTGTTGCGCAAATCAGGCACATTTTCCTTGAAGGTCAGGCCGAAAATGCCCACGCGCGCCTGCCCGACTTTACGCCCGGCCGCGATGAGCATCTTGACGGCCTTCTGGGCCACATGCCTGCCCATGCCATCGTTGATCCGCCGCCCCGCCAGAATGACCTCCGGGTGGTAGCCCGCTTCCTCGGCCTTGTAGGTCAGGTAGTAGGGGTCAACGCCGATGCAGTGTCCGCCCACAAGGCCCGGCCTGAAGGGCAGAAAGTTCCACTTGGTTCCGGCAGCTTCCAGTACGTCCAGAGTATCGATGCCCAGGCGGTCGAAAATCAGGGAAAGTTCGTTCATCAGGGCGATGTTCAGATCGCGCTGCGTGTTTTCTATCACCTTGGCCGCCTCGGCCACCCTGATGGAAGGGGCACGGTGCACCCCGGCCGTGATCACGGCCCCGTATATCCGGGCGAGCAGGTCCAGGCTTTCGGGCGTGCTGCCCGCGACAACCTTGACAATGCGCTCCACCGTATGCGTCTTGTCGCCGGGATTGATGCGCTCGGGCGAATAGCCAATGAAAAAATCCCTGCCGAAAGAAAGGCCCGACTCCCGCTCCAGAATGGGCACGCAGACATCCTCGGTCACGCCCGGATACACCGTGGATTCATACACCACAACGCAGCCGCGCGGCATATGCCTGCCCACCGTGGCCGAGGCCAGCCGCACCGGGGTCAGATCCGGGTTTCTGTGCCCGTCAATGGGCGTGGGAACGGCCACGATGATCAGCCCGGCCCCGGCCAGATCGCTTCCCTCGCAGGAAAATTCAAGGGATGAGGCGGCAAGGGCCGCGTCATCCACTTCTCCCGTGCGATCCCTGCCCTGGCGCAGTTCCTCGATGCGCCCGGCGGCAATGTCAAAACCGATAACCGAAAAATGTCGGGCCAGGGCCACGGCCAGGGGCAGGCCCACATAGCCCAGGCCCACCACCGCGATGCGCTCGCGACCAGAGGCAAAGGCTTCATAATCGGGGATAAGGCTCATGCGTTCGTATATTCCTGTTTGTGATGTTTTTTTGGGGAGGCTCCGCCTCCCCAAGCCCCTCCGGCAAGGGGGTGACCCCCTTGCATCCCCATTTTTGCCTTGCTTGCGCTTTGCGCAAACAAGGCAAAGTGAGGGGGTCTGGGGGAAATGATTTCCCCCAGACGGGGTTTGGGGNNTGGGGCGGTAGCCCCAAAAAATAATGAGGCCTGAGCCTAGAAAGGCTTTTCCCCGCTGTGCAGCCAGACAATGCCCGCCGTATGCCGCGTATAGCGTACATTGACAAAGCCTGCCGAGTGCATTTCTTCGGCCAAAGTCGCCGCTGCAGGGTAAGCGGCCACGGTTTCGGCCAGATAGCGGTACGCGCCCCTGTTGCGCGAGGCCAGCCTGCCGACCAGGGGCAAGATACGGGTGAGATAGAAATTATACAGTCCGAACAGAATGCGGTCTTTGGCGCTGCCAAATTCAAGCACGCAAAAACGCCCGCCCGGCACGAGCACGCGCAGGGCTTCGGCATAGGCCGCCTCACGCGGGCGGATGTTGCGCAGACCAAAGGCGATGCTGATGGCGTCTACCGAAGCATCGGGCAGGGGTAGGCGGCGTCCGTCCGCCACCAGGGGGCATATTTTGCGCGAGCGTTTTTTTTGCAGCTTGGGCAGGCCCTTACGCAGCATGGGCAGGCAAAAATCCGCAGCCAGTATGCGCTTGTGCGGGTAGCGTCTGGCCAGGGCCAGACTCACTTCCATGGTTCCGGCGGCCAGATCCAGAATGCGGGAGGTGCCGCCTGAGGGAAAAGGCGCGACCGATTCGGCCAGCAGGGCTCGCCAGTGGGCGTCCAGCCCGAAACTGAGCACCCGGTTCAATCCATCGTACACCCCGGCAATATGGGCGAAAAGGCCCTGCACGGTGCTGCCGTCAGCCTGCGGGGAATAGCCTTCGGCGCGCTTTTGCGGCTCTTCGGGGGCGTCTTTGGAGGGCTCTTGGGGCATCACTTGTGCTGCCCCTCCCTTTCGGCCTGTTCATGACTGGCTGCCGGTGCAGCGGATTTTCCGGAAAAGGCTTTGGCAAGGCCGTTTTTTTCGGGGTCTGACAAAGGCGCGCGCTCGCCGGGCCGGGTGATGGTGCGCAGCACCACCTGATGCACGGCGGGAAAAACCTCGGCAAAATTGGCGGGAGAAACGCGGCCCGACTCAATGAATTTGACCACGATTTCCTTGCTCACCTGCAAGGCTTCTTTGGCGTATTTTTCCATATGCCTTCCGCAATGACCGCTGGCGCGGCCACCGGCCTTGCGCCGCGCTCGTTTGCGGCGCGCAAAGAGAAAAACCCGCCCTGGGGAATGGTTGCGACCACAATGGTTAAAACCGGGCGGGAAAGAGAAGAAACGGTCGGCCCCTCCCCTTTTCTGGAACTCTTACCATCAAGCGCGCCTTTTTACAAGAAAGCCCTGCATCTATAATCCCCCACAGGGTAGTCCCTTTTGGTGAGTGCCTTGCTGAAGGAGTTTTTCAGGAGGCTTTTTTCGAGGGGTAAGTGCCTCCTGGTGATTGGCAGTGGAGGTATACGATTATTTTGTCATGTTTTCTGCCTGNNTTTTCATTTTTTGGACGTACTCCTCCTATGATTGCGGGCAGGAGAGCTTGCTATGCCGGGCATGGTCGCAATCGCGTCATTGCTCTCCTGATAGACTGAAGCAGGGCATAGCCCGGATGCCCTCCGCTTAAACGACAGGAAAGCTGACGGCCCCTTTCCAATACCCGCCCTGGCAGACAGATGAACAAGACGGCAATACTCCAGAATTTTGTTGCTGCTTGCGCCTGCGGCGAGAGCGCCGACCACTTCCCGTCATCGCGTGCTCGGAAATCTTTTCCAGGAGCCTGCAAAAACCGGTATCGGCCTCCATAATACGCAAATCATCAACATGCTCACCACCGGCGAGATTCAAAAGAATCAATGACTGAACGATCTCGCTTGGCCGCCAGAGAGTTTTTTCCGAAATGCCGCCATCAAGATGGTCTCGCATGATTTTGGAAATCTTCAAAAAATGCAGCAATTCAAGGTATAAGGGCAGGCCTGCCAACCCGGTCAAACCACTGCTTCGTGTGTCTTCTTCGTACTTGAAAGGAAGTGGCTTTTGCGGCATCCTCTTTATACCTCGTTGATGATAGTGTGGTTGTCGTAAATTCACCCTATCCGCTTGTTTTCACAAGCACAACGAGGTTTTCCTTTTTTAGCGTGGTGGATCGGGGAGGACGAAGAAATCCCTGTCCCACCAGCGCACCTGCTTTCGCGTAAGGCCAAGGGCGGCGTAAGCGTGTTGCTCTTGGCGGTTCTTTTTTGGAGGAATAGTCAGAAGCCTATGCGATGTATTTCTTGGTCTGGCGGAAATCATTTCCCCCAGACCCCTTCACTTATTGAGGAACAGCCCTGATGGGACTGCCTCCTCCCGCCCTCATGCAGTGCGCGCCTTATTCCAGCACGGCCCCGTGCGCTTCAAGCGCTGCGCCGAGTTCTTCCGCCGCCTGACGCCGCTGCCCTTCTTCCACGCTCTGCAAAGGCCAGACCAGCCGTTGCCGCCCGCCCGGCGTATTGATGGCAAACTCGATGCTTTCATTCTCGCACAATGTGGCCAGCTCCACATCAGCATAGCGAATGCGCAGCATGGGCGCGAACAGGCCCGGCGTCAGCATGCAGCAATCCTCATACAGGGCCAGGGCGGGCATGCGTTTGGCCCGGTAAACGCCGTACAGGGCAAGCAAGGTCAGGGCCAGAAAGGTGCTGATATAGGAAAGCTCGCCTTGCAGGGAAAGCTCGCCCTGCAACATGAGCAGCATGGTGGTGAAAAAGGCGGCAAGGGCGATAATGCGCATTTTCCGGAGTGCTGCGGAAGGAAAAACACGCTGCGCCTTTCGGCCTTCAGGGGGCGCTGCGGCGAAAGCCGCATACCTGATACGATACTGCGTCAGCAAACAGCCGAGCAGGTAAACAAAGCCGCAGGGAATGGTGGGAATGGCGGTAAAAACGGCCAGGGCCAGGGCAAAGGGAATGCGCATGATCATAAGCGCGATGGCTGCGGCCTGCCCCAGCAGCAGGGTCATATGAAGGGGGCGGACCGTGCCCAGCATAAAGTCCACGGCCTCTTCAGCGCCTGCGAGCTGTGAAGAGAGATCCGATGCCGAAATATCCAGAGTCTCCAAGGCACCGTACAATATAAAGGCGACTGCAAGATTAAGAAAAAGACCGACCCAGGCGGCCGGGTGCACAAGACGCATGCGTTTCTCCTGTGGGCTATGTAATGCCGCGGTATTATTCATTGCTCTCATCGCGATTGCGCATAAAGGTGTGCAGGTCCACACTGGTGGAGAGCGCCCCCAAAGGACCGCTGATGCTCACCGGCACTGCCGGGGGGCTTCCTGCGGGCAGAAAATCCAGCCCCGCGTCCATTTGCCCGTAAGCCAGGTGCAACTTGCCGCCGCCCCTTCCGGCAAGAACTTTGGACTGCAAAAGAATATCCCTGCTGGTGAGCACCCCTCGCTTGATCTCCGCGCTGGCCGAAAGGCGCTCAAAGGGGACGTTCGCGGGCAGGTGCCCCAGCCCCGGCAGAGAGGGCGGGATCAGGCTGAATCCGCGAATCTCTCCGCTGCCCGTTTTGGCCTTGGCCTTGCCGGACAGGCTGTGCAAGAGCTCTTCCACGCTCTTTCCTGTACCGGCAAGTTCGGCTGAGGCTTCCAGAAGGCCGGAGATGGAGTACTTGCCCGAGAGCGTCTGCGTGGCTTCGGCCATATCCAATCCCTGTACCTGGGTGGTCAGGGAAAAGGCAAAAAGTTTTTTTTCCGCGCGCAGCGAGGCCTTGCCCTGCACAGCTCCTTTGAAAAGCTTGAAGCTGAAGGGCAAGGCGGCTTGCCGCTCTGCTGCTGCGGAGCGTATTTCCAGCCGGACCTCGTGCAGGGGCAGGGAGCGCACACGCAGTTTACCAACACGCAGAGAAAGCTCTGCGTCCATCCAGGAAAAGGCGGAGCTTTTTTCTCCGGCCTGTGCCCCGGCCTCCTGCTTTGCCCTGACAGCATGCAGATCATCCAGGGTGCGGGCAATCTCCGGCTGTATGTGGGCCTTGCCGACTTTGGGCCTGCTCAAATTGGGCGCGCCCTTGACGGCCTCCTGCGATTCCTCCGGGACGGGAGCGCCTATCCGGCCTTGCAGGGCGTCCAGATCAAGCTCGGAAAGTTCAATGCCCCCCTCGATGCGGGCGGGCGTGAGCCCAGTGCCTGGCCTAAAGCGCAGATTCCCCTGGCTGTACTCTATACGCAGGCCCGTATGCGGAGCCGGGCCGCTTTCTTCCTCTTTTTCCGGCAGCAGGCTGAAAAGCCCTTGCAGGCCGGACAGGGCAAGGCCTTTTTCCCCAGGGCCCTCATAGGCGATATCCACCTTGCCCTTTAACAGAAAGGGACCGGGGGCAAATCCCTGGCCCTGGGCTTCAAAATGCTCGACAGCAGCGCTGATGGCCCCGCCTGCCTCTGTGGCCCGCAGCGCAGCGCGAATGCTGAAGCGAAGCTTTTGTCCTCCGCCATCGCGGCGTATTGCGCCTGAAATCTCCAGGGGAAGCTCGGCCCGCATCATGCCGGGCAGGCTGAAGGGGTCAAGGCTGGCGGTGTAGGAGCGCTCAGAGCGCATGTCGCGGTAGCTGACTACGGCATCCCTGCAATGCATGCTTTGCAGCCTGAGCGCAAAGCGTTCAGGAACAGGCCCATCCTCGCGCGCCCTTGCGTTTTCCAGGATTGGCAGGGCCGTTTTTTCCGCACTTGTCTCAAGGGCCAGGGGCGCTTTTTTTTCTCCTTCCCGGCTTTGCGGCTCCCAGTTATGCCTGCCAAGGGCGTTGGTAACAAGATAGAGCCGCGCCCCGTGCAGCGTTGCCTCTTCCACCGCAAGCTGCCCCTGCATCAGGGCCTCGGAAGACAGGGACAAAAGCGCGCTTTCCACTGTTACAAAGGGGTCGCCCCCGAAAAATTCGGACTCGCTGACAAGCAGTTTGCCTGTTTTCAGGCCAGGTTTTGGGAAAAAACTCAATTCCAGATCGCCCTGTAGCTGCACCCGTCTGCCTGTGGCCTCCTCCAGGAGCAGGCTGATTCGCTCTTTGTGTCCGTTTGGGTTAAAGACGGCAAGAAAGACACCCAGACCAACGGCAGCAAGAAGGATCAGCCCGGCCAGACCGAGAAAAAGGATGAACAGGACCCTTTTCACGGCTCGGTCCCGGCCCGGGCAAAGGCGTCCGGGATGCTTTGCGCATAGGGGGGCCGCAGCACGCCGCGCTCGGTGATAATGCCGTCAATAAGTTCGGCGGGCGTCACGTCAAAGGCGAAATTATATACGGGCACGCCTTCGGGGGTGACAGGCCTGTTTCCAATGCCCGTCACCTCGCTTGCCGGGCGCTCTTCAATGGGAATGCCCTCGCCCGTGGGGGTCTTCCTGTCCACAGTAGAGAGCGGAGCCGCGACATAAAAGGGGATATTGTGGGCTTTTGCCAGCAGGGCCACGCCATAGGTGCCTATTTTATTCGCCGCATCGCCGTTGGCCGCAATGCGGTCCGCCCCAACGACCACCTTTTGCACCATGCCCCGGCGCATCAGGAGGGCGCAGGCGTTATCGCAGGCCACGGTAACAGGCACGCCTTCAGCCTGCAATTCATAGGCCGTGAGCCTCGCGCCCTGTAAAAAAGGGCGGGTTTCATTGGCAATGACCGTAATTTTTTTGCCCTGCTCATGCGCGGCATATATCACCCCAAGGGCGGTGCCATACCCTGCCGTGGCCAGGGCACCTGCATTGCAGTGCGTCATGATGCTGTCACCCTGGCTGATAAGCTCGGCACCGTGAAGGCCCATTTGCCTGTTCACGGCAATGTCTTCCGCCTGCATGCGCAAGGCCTCCGCCTCCCAAAGGGGCAAGAGTTCGGCCACAGTGCCGGGCGCGGCCTTTTTCCACAGCCCTCGCATACGCTCCACAGCCCAGGCAAGGTTTACTGCCGTGGGCCGGGCGCTTGCAAGCGCCGCAAGCCGGGCCTCAAGACTCTCTTCCCAGGCCGGGCCCAGGCCGCACGCATCGCGGGAACACTCTTCGGCAGCGATCACGCAGCCCCAGGCAGCCGTCACTCCAATGGCGG
>DBDO01000081.1:0-132 GCA_002293605.1 Desulfovibrionaceae bacterium UBA930 | reverse complement strand
TTTGCACAAAGTAACAATGGGGGGCAGGGGATTGAATCCCCCAGCCAAGTAATAGGGTCTGAGTCTAGCGCCGCAATTGTCTGGGAATAAGCGCATAATCCGTAAGGGCCTGCTCTGCGGCCCGTTTTCGCT
>DBDO01000135.1 GCA_002293605.1 Desulfovibrionaceae bacterium UBA930 | reverse complement strand
AGTCAATCCCTTGCCGGTAGTCCAGAGGCTCGCGGGCACAGGCCCTGTGCAAGGCACTCTGGCGGTGGGGGGGGCAGCCCCAAAAGTAAAGAGCCCTGAGCCTGAGAAAGAGCGGGCATGAAATTTGCAAAAAAAAATTTGAATAAAAACCCGGAGCGTTCCTGAAAAGCCTTCCGGCGAACTGGCCGCCGGGCGCGCTTGCCAGCGGCCGGGGAAAAATGTATAGGAAAACCAGTGCGGCGCGTGCGCGCTCGGGCCGTGCATTCAAGGAGTATATATGCGGCATGCGCTGAAACAGCAGGGCCTTGTATGCGGAAAATTTCTCCGTCTGTGGGCGGCGCTGCTGGCGCTGCTGTTGTGCGCGGGCGGTTGCGGAAGCAAGAAAACTTTTCCTGACGGCGACATACGTTCTTTGGAAGGCGTGTACTACGGCACGGTACTTGACGTAAGCGATGTTGTCGTGGAAGACGATTCCTCCCTTGCCGGGCCTGTTGCGGGCGGGGCTGTCGGTGGTTTGATCGGCAGCTCGTTCGGCGGCGGCATGGGCACGCTTGCTCTGGGGGCCGCAGGCATTGTCGTTGGAGCGGAGGCTGGTCGCGGGCTGCAAAAGGACCGCTACAGGGCCATGCAGATTACCGTGGAACTGGAAAACGGCAAGGTGCTCGTGGTTGTTCAGCCCTTTGCTGAATACTTCGCCAGAGGCGACAGAGTGCGCGTTCTGCACACGGGTGAAGGGCGCGCTACAGTGCAACTGCTTTCCTAAGCAATGTTCTTGAGGGTGAGGGAGGCAAGCCGGAGGCCATAGCTTCGGGCTTGAGGGTTTTCACGCGGCGCATGAGGCGGGGCGTGAAATAACGCTAAAGGCGGCCTCTGGCGGCCTGAGACCTGGAGACGGCAATGCTTAATCCGCATGATTCTATTTTATACAGCGGCGGTGCCGCCGGAACGGAAGCCTACTTCGGCGCGCTGGCGGAAAAATTCGGCTTGCAGGAAGTAACCTACAGCTTTGAGGGGCACCAGTTGGAGCGCACGCGCGGAGTTCGCGTGCTGACCTCCGAAGAGTTGGCTCTTAAAGATGTCAGCCTGAGCTACGTGTCGAAAATAATGAACCGCCAGTATACGCGCGCGCCCCTGTTCCGCAAGGTCTTGCAAAGCATTTGCTGGCAGGTCAGCAGTGGCCGGGAAATCTTTGTTGTGGGCGGCATTTTGCCGGATAACACCGCCAAGGGCGGTACCGGCTGGGGCGCGGAGTTTGCCAAAATCTGCAATAAGCCCCTGTGGCTGTTCGATCAGGAAAAAGACGCGTGGTTCCGCTGGAATAAGGAAGCCTGGACACCGGACCCCAAGCCGGTGATCAGCGCTGACCGCTTCACCGCCACCGGCACCCGCTTTCTTGAAGCAAACGGCAAGGCCGCAATTGAGGACTTATTCGTTCGCTCGTTTAAACAGTAAGCCTGTTTTGCAATAGTTTTTTGGGGAGGCTCTGCCTCCCCAAAGCCCATTAATCAGTGCTTTCTTAGCTAAATGATATCTTCCATGCTGCACTTTCCCGATATTTCTCCCGAGCTTTTCCGCATAGGCTCCTTTGCCGTGCACTGGTATGGCGTGACCTACCTGCTGGCCTTTCTGGCCGCATGGACTCTGGGGCGGAGCCGTTTGAAAAAAAACGGCGTCTTCACCCCTGTCCAGTTCGATGATCTGTTGACCTGGGGCATTCTCGGCGTGCTTGCCGGGGCGCGCCTGGGTTATGTTTTCTTCTACAACCCCGCCCATTATCTGGCCAACCCTCTGGATATCTTCAAGGTATGGGAAGGCGGCATGTCCTTTCACGGCGGCTTTCTGGGCGTGCTGATTACTGTGGGGCTTGCGGCAAGGCGTTTTGGCAAGGGTTTTTTCCAGACCATGGACTTCATGGCTCCGCTCGTGCCTACGGGCATATTCAGCGTGCGCATGGGCAATTTCATCAACGCCGAACTCTGGGGACGGACCACAGATGTGCCTTGGGCTATAGTCTTTCCCGGCGCAGGGCCTGAAGCGCGCCACCCCTCCCAGCTTTATGAGGCCGCGCTTGAGGGCATAGTACTGTTTGTGATTGTCTGGGGCTTTTCCGCAAAGCCCAGGCCGTTGATGGCCGTCAGCGGCGTCTTCTCCCTGGGCTATGGTGCCCTGCGCTTTTTTGCGGAGTTCTTCCGCCAGCCGGACGCCCACATCGGCTACCTGGCCTTCGGCTTTGTGACAATGGGCATGCTGCTTTGCCTGCCTCTCATTCTGACCGGTCTCATTCTGCTGTTTCTGGCTTATCGTCCGGAAAGCCGTAGCGCCGCATAAGGACTCTTCACATCGGGCTTTGCGCCGCCTTCGCCCGCAGGGCGAGTGCGGTGCCCAGAGCCTCCGCCCTTTTGCAATCCTTCACAAAACGTTCCGCTCTTGCTTTTTGCCTGGCTTCAGGGTCAAAGCTGTCGAGTTCAAGCTTGTCATAACTCGTAGTGTGCAAGCTTTCATAGGCCAGCAGCAGTTCATGGTGTGAAAAATGCAGAGAAAAGAACTGCTCCGTACTATCCTTAAAGTGCTTGTGTCCGTGCGCGGAAACGCTTTCTTCCGTTCCGGCCAGGGTATACAAAAGCCCGGCTGTCATTGCCTTGGGCCTTCTTGTGCCATAGCCTCCGGCCCGGAAGGCGCTCCAGGGATAGAGGAGGCGTTCAATAAAAGCCCGCGTTCCGGCGCTTTCCGTGAAAAAATACACAGGGGTTCCGATGAGGAGCACATCAGCCTCCTGCGCTATTTCCAGGAGGGGGAGCAGGGGGTCTTCAAGGCGACAGAGCGCGGAAGGCTTTCCCCTTTGTTTACAGGCGTAACAGCCTATGCAGCCGGAATAGTTCATGGGGTACAGACGGACGCTTTGCGTGCGCGCATCCGGAAGCTGCGCGGCCCCCGCGAGGGCGTGTTCGAGGATTGTCTCGGTATTCCAGTGACGCCGGGGGCTGCCGTTAATGGCGAGAACCTTCATGACGCGCTCCTGTTCGGTGAAAGTGTTTTTTCGCCCAGGCAACGGCGACAGGGGTGTGCGGAAGCTCTTCGGCAAAAGCTACCATGGCGCGCGGCTGCGGGCAACAGCAAGGCCTTTTTTCAGGTCTTCATAGGGATTGCACCCGGCCACTGCCCAACTGCGGGCTTTGCGCCGGGTGCTGCCTCAAAGGCTTGGATCGAAAGAGTCTGGAGGCCGTTATATAGGGAAACGCTGATTTATTCAG
>DBDO01000103.1:1842-3321 GCA_002293605.1 Desulfovibrionaceae bacterium UBA930 | reverse complement strand
GGCGCTCCCGCAAAGGCAGAAGGCGGCAGGTGCCGGGATAGGGCACGCCCTCGTCCCCGATGTGCGGTGCCGAGGCCAAAAGGCGCAAATCTTTACGCGTGCAGTAGCATGGGTAGACAAGCTCCCGCCGCGTAAAATCTTCCAGCAGGGCGGCATAGTGTTCCAAACGCTCACTCTGCACATAGGGGGCATGCGGTCCCCCCTTGTCCGGCCCCTCGTCCCAACTCAGGCCGAGCCAGGCGAGATCCTCAAGGATCGCTTCGGCAAATGAGGGCCGCGAGCGCTCGGGGTCGATATCCTCCATGCGCAGGATAAGCGTTCCCCCTTGAGAGTAGACCCGAAGCCAGGCAGTCAGGAAGGCATAAGCGTTGCCCAGATGCAGCCTGCCCGTGGGGCTTGGCGCGAGCCTTCCGCGCACGGCGGGCAAAGGCGAAAGAGTCATCGGCCTGATCTACAGAAGGCGGCGGTGTTTGGCAATGCTTTGCCGCCTGGGCCGCATGCTTCAGCTTTTTTTCAATCGCCCTGGCGTCCTTACGACACAGGCTTGGGAGTTTTCCCGGCGCTG
Organism: Desulfovibrionaceae bacterium UBA930; assembly: GCA_002293605.1. Taxonomy (GTDB): domain Bacteria; phylum Desulfobacterota; class Desulfovibrionia; order Desulfovibrionales; family Desulfovibrionaceae; genus Frigididesulfovibrio. The sequence continues at coordinate 2,756 of DBDO01000103.1, read as the reverse complement.
CCGGAAGCTTTTGCTTTTGCTCCGGTTTCGCTTTTCGTTGTTTTTTTCGCCGGGGGGGATTTTTTTACCACCTCTGCAGGTTTCTTTGCTGCAGCTCTGCCTTTGGACGCGGCAGGGGGCCGGGCGGCAGAACTCTGTTTTTTCGTGCCGCCGGGGGCTACATCAGGGTTTTCCGCCCTGTTGGTCCGCCAGGACACTTCTATCTCAAACTCGGCCCGCTCATCATCGATCTCGGCCTCTATCTCAAGGTCGACAACGCGGGGAACCTCCAGCTCAAGCGTTTCTCCACTTTTTTGCACCTTGAGAACGCCGTCTTTCAATCCCTCCACAAGGGCCTCGATCAGTCCCGCGACATCCTCTCGCGTCAGCCGCGTGCAGAATTCCAGTTTCCGGTGCGCCATACCTTCCTCTCCCACTATTTCTTTGCACCGAAGGCGCATACGCGATCCGGACAAAGATTTTTGGAGAAAGGATAAAATAATCATCAGGGGATCGCAAGGCGGGAAGGAGAAATCATTTCATAATTCATTATGAACTACCTTCTGACAAACTGCCGTAAGGTAAAAGTCCGATACTGCCATTCGCTTTGTCCTTGCGCCCCTCCTTGACACCCCTTGCGCATAAGAGGTAGGAATGCAAGCACATTAGCGTTCATTGCATAGCATGTCCTCCGGGCTGCTCTATGCAGAGCGCTTGGCCCGAAAACGTGCTTTCGGGCTTGCCCACGCCCTTTGCGGCAGTGCCGGGCGTCTGCCCGGCCTTTGAAGCCATTGTGGCTTCCCTTTACTCACTTTTTTTTTGCGAGGAGGCATCCGGCTCATGAAAAGACTGCTCCTGGTCGCCATCTTCTGTATGACTGCCGCCCTTGTTCTGCCGGCCGTCGCCGCACAGCCGGAGCCCCCGGCCGACGGCAT
>DBDO01000103.1:0-1832 GCA_002293605.1 Desulfovibrionaceae bacterium UBA930 | reverse complement strand
GCGGAGTGCAACGTCTGCCACCACCCCGTGGAAGGCAAGGACGACTACCGCCCCTGTTCCTCCGAGGGCTGCCACGACATTACCGGAACGGCGGACAAGTCCACCAAATCTTACAACCAGGCCCTGCACAAGAAAAAGGGCGCCAAGTTCCAGACCTGTGTCAGCTGCCATGAGGCGACTGCCGGTGATGACAAGGCGAAGAAAAAAGAATTGGCTGGCTGCTCAAAGTCCAAGTGCCATCCCTAGGCTCTGTTTCCGAAGATTTCACTGCAAGCCGACAGCGCCGTAAGGCCTGTCGGCTGTTTTTTTTACATTTTATTCCGCATTGCCTGAAAGCGGGCTTGCCATAAGCCGCAAGGTAGGGTTATCCTACAGGCTATAACGACCTGTAGGCGCAGGCATGGGCCGGTTGGGAAGAGGCGCTCGCTGTGAGCATGCCCGGACCGGCAGACCGCAACCCACATCGGACTGTTCAATGGCAAAAGATGAAAACGGGCTGGACCCGGCTTTTATAGCTGCATCCCCTGACCTGGACGAGGAGGATGGCGTGGACGACGATGTCGTGGATCTGCTTGAAGTCGTCAAGCCGGGCAAGGCTGTGCCCAAAGCCAGCGATGATGATGAAGACTTCAGCGCGGATCTTGAGTCCATGCTTGCGAGCCTTTCCAGGGCCGAGCAGGCCAAGGCTGCGGAGGAGGGCGCTCTGCCCTTCCCCGACCCCACGCCTGTGGACCATGTGGTAGACCCGAATGAAAGCCTGGACATGCCCGGCATGGACGACCTGGACGATATTTTGAATGCCCTGGGCGTGCCCGCGCAGGCAGTCTCTCCTGAAAACGATGCCCCCGAGCTTGCTGCCGATTTTGACGCGGCGGACATGCCGGATTTGGACGCCCTGCCCGTTGCGCAGGGCAAAGCCGCTCCGCCGTCCCCTTCCGAAGAGGATCTGCTTGCCGAATCTGACCTGGATGAAGACGTTGCCGCAGAAGAGGCCGCAGCCTCTTCTGCGCAGCAGAGCACCCCTGTGGACCTGGAAGGCCTCCCTCTGGGCGATATGCAGACTTTTGTGCCTCATGCGCCTGCACAAAGCGCCCCGGTAGACCTGGAAGGGCTGCCGCCGGAGATCGGCGGGAAGGCCCGCACAATTCCCGCAGAGGAGGAAGCAGCGTCCGCCCGGCCTGCAAAGCAGGAGGAGGACAGCGCGCCGGAGCCGCAAATTTCCGCTGCCGGGCAGGCAAAGCAAGAGCCGCACATTCTGCCGGGCGAAGCTGCCCTGCCCCGCAAGGCAGAGGCCTTGGCTGAGGCGGACTTTTCTGAACAAGGCCTTGAAAGTTCCATCGAAGGGGCCCTTGCCCCTTCGGCAGCTCTGTCTGAGGATCTTCCTGTGGAAGCTTTTGAGAAGGGTGAAAAGGCAGCGGAGGAACTCGCGGGTCTGCCGGGGCCTGAGGAGGCTGCCTTGCCGGATGCTGGCGGAGAAGGAAACTTCTCCTCCGCCTGCGGCGATATACTGCCGGAAGAATCGCAGGAAAAGGCGGATCTCGAAGCGCTGTCAGCGGCCCTGCTTGAAACACCGCAGGTAAAGCGCACGCCCGAAGCGGCAGAGGCAAAGGAAGAAGGCGCGCGACCCGAAGACCTGGATACGGCCCTTGGGGATATCGCCTCGGAAGCGCTGGAGATGGAAGGCAGGCCCGAGCATGAGCCTGCCGGCGCACAGCCCGAAAGCGTGCCGGAAGCTGTACAGAATGGGGAAGCCCTTATGCCGGAGGCCGGGCCTCTGGGCGGCGGCGAGTCATCCCCGCCCCTTTGGGCCGCGCCGGAGATCACGGAAGCGG
>DBDO01000073.1:1384-3100 GCA_002293605.1 Desulfovibrionaceae bacterium UBA930 | reverse complement strand
CGGGCGCGAGCGGCGTGATGTTCGCTCGCGGGGCCATGAACAATCCGGCTGTTTTCAAACGCTACCTGGCTTTGCGCCGGGGTGGGGAAGCGCCCGCAACCCTGCCCGCGCAAGACTTGCAGGCCCTGATTGTGCGCCATGCCGAACTGGCCCGCGCCCTGACGCCGAGCAGGCCTGGCAGAACGGGGCTTTCCCCCGCGCTTTTGAAAATGCGCACGGTTGTGCCGCGCTATGTGCACGCCCTGCCCGGCGCAAAGCACTTGCGCCGGGCCTTGAGCCTTTGTGAAGACTGGGACGCGCTGCACACCATTGTGCGGGAGTTTTTTTGCGCATGCACGCAGGAAGAGGAGAAATAAGGGATGCAGGTCGCACTCGCCCGCTCCGCCGGCTTTTGTCTGGGCGTGAGTCTGGCCCTGAAACATCTGGACAAGGAATTGGCCGCTTTTGCAAAGTCCTCTTTCGGCGGGGACCGTCTGCTCACCTTCGGCCCGATCATCCACAACCCCCTGGTTATGCGCAGTTATGAAGAACAGGGAGTGATCTGCGAGGATGATCCCGCGCGCATCCGGCAGGGGGACAGGGTGGTTATCCGGGCGCACGGCATCCCCTGCGAAGTGGAGCAAAAACTGCGGGAGGCCGGGGCTGTTATCATAGACGCCACCTGCCCCAAGGTGAAAAAGGCCCAGCTCGCCATTGCCGGAATTAAAAACAGATACGCCACGCTCCTCCTCTTCGGCGAGCGCGAACACCCGGAGGTGCGGGGGCTTCTCAGCTATTCCCGGAATGCCTCCCTGGTGTTCGGGAGCCTGGCCGAGCTTGAGGCGCTTGCGCTTGAACCTGGCCCCTATGTGCTCGCGGCCCAGACTACCCAGGATCGGGAAGCCTTTTATGCTGCCCAAAAATATCTGGAAGAGCGCTTTGCCGCCTCCGAACGCAGCCGCGTGCACGGCCCCCTGCGTATTTTGGATACCATCTGCAACGCCACGCGGGACAGGCAGCAGGGCGTTATTGATCTGTGCGGCACGGTGCGCGCCCTGGTTGTTGTGGGGGGCTTTAACAGCGGTAACACGCGCAGACTGGCCGAAGTGGCCCGGGCTGCGGGCGCATACGCCCTGCATGTGGAACAGGCGGCCGATTTTTCTGAGGACCAAAAAGCGCAGCTCAGGCAGTACGGCACCGTGGGCCTGACAGCCGGGGCCTCCACGCCGCAGGCCCATATAGAGGCGATGCAGATTTTTTTGCAGGATGTGTAAGGGAGCGGAGCTCCTGACAACAACACAAAGGAGAAGGCATGCGTACTTTTTATAGAAGCTTACAGACCTTGCTGCCGCTTCTGGCAGCAGTTCTTCTGGCCGCTCCGGCGGCTCAGGCCCGTCCGGAGATGGCCGGACGGCAGAACGCAACCGCGCGTTTTGAGCGTATGGACGCCGACAAAAACGGAACTCTCAGCCGTGAAGAGTTTTTTGCCGCGCAGCCGGATATGAAAGAGGGGGCCTTTGCGGCCATTGACGCTGACAAGGATGGTCGTGTCAGTGCCTCCGAGTGGGAGGGCTTTGCTGCGGGACACGGCAGGGAAGAGGCGCATATGCCGGGTGCCATGCCTCGGGGAACAATCCCGCAAGCGCCTGCCCCTGAAGCCAAAATCACTCCCAAGGCTTCCGAAAAAAGCCCAGGCCAGGCTCCGGCCTTGATTATGCCTCCGGCAAGACCTTAGGG
>DBDO01000073.1:0-1367 GCA_002293605.1 Desulfovibrionaceae bacterium UBA930 | reverse complement strand
AAATGATTTCCCCCAGACCCCCTCGCTTTCCGAAAAGCGGCATGGCCGCTTTTCGGCGAAAGGGTTCCAAGGGGCTTTGCCCCTTGGCGGGGTCCAGGGGCAGAACCCCTGGCGGGGGTTGGGGCGGAGCCCCAAAAGAGAATATTCATGCATTCAGAAACAGATATCAGGCCGGGTGCCATGCCTGTCCAGCCGCGCTTTCTGCCTATGAGCCGCAAGGAATTGCAGGACCTTGGCTGGGAAGAGCTTGATATTTTGCTGCTCTCCGGGGATGCCTATGTGGATCACCCCTCCTTTGGGGTGGCTTTGCTGGGCAGGCATCTGATTGCCGCAGGCTTTCGCGTGGGCCTTGTGGCCCAACCGCGCTGGGAAAACAGGGAACAGGCCCTGGAAGACATACGCGCGCTGGGCAGGCCCCGTCTTTTTGCCGGTGTGACAGCAGGGGCACTGGATTCCATGCTGGCCCATTACACGGCCTTTCGCAAAAAGCGCCACGATGACGCCTATACCCCGGGCGGCAAGGCCGGGGCCCGCCCCAATCGGGCCTGCATCGTGTATACCGGGCTTATCCGCGAGGCCTTCCCCGGCCTGCCTGTGGTGCTTGGCGGCATTGAGGCCTCGCTGCGCCGCATCACGCATTACGATTTCTGGTCTGACGCCTTGCGCCGCCCCCTGCTGCTGGACAGCAAGGCGGATCTCCTGGTGTGCGGCATGGGTGAGCGCGCCCTTTTGGGCATAGCCGAAGCGGCCCGAACGCTGGAGAAGGCTGCATTAGCCTCCGGGGCGCACAAGAAACCTGAAGGGGAGGGGCAGAAGCAAGGGAAGGCTGCCCGCCCGGTCAGGGGCAGGGAACAAGGCCTTGTTTCCAGGGCCGCACTGACCCTTGCCTGCCGTGCCTTGCCCGGTCTTGCCCTGACTCTGCCCTCCGGCGAGTGCGAGGCCTGGCTGGCCGAACATGCCCCCCAGGCTCTGCCCTCGCACGAAGCCCTTATGGCCGACCCCAAGCTTTTGATGCGCGCCACCTTGCTGCTGGAAAAGCAGGTGCATCAGGGCAGGACCTATGCCGTGCAGCCCTGCGGGGACCGCAGCGTGCTGCTTACGCCTCCGGCTTCGCCCCTTTCCGGGACGGAGATGGACGCGCTTTATTCCCTGCCCTATTCCCGCCTGCCGCATCCTTCCTATACGCAGGCCATTCCGGCCTGGGAGATGATCCGAACCAGCATCACCACGCACCGGGGTTGCGCCGGGGGCTGCTCTTTTTGCTCTCTGGCCCTGCACCAGGGGCGGCGCATTGCCTCGCGTTCGCGCGCGTCCATTATACGGGAAGCGCAGGGCATCGCGGCCGGGCCTTACGCGCAGGAGGGCAG
>DBDO01000025.1 GCA_002293605.1 Desulfovibrionaceae bacterium UBA930 | reverse complement strand
GTTCCACCAGGGGTCGTAATGGATAACGTAGTCGGCGCTGGTCAGGTTCAGGCCAGTGCCGCCTGCCTTAAGCGAGATGAGGAAGATCGGGATATCCGGGCTGTTGTTGAAGCGGTCCACCTGATCGAAGCGGTCTTTGCTCGCGCCGTCCAGGTAACAGAAAGGGGTGCCGCTGATTTGCAGCCAGGAGCGGATGATGTGCAGCATCTGCACGAACTGGGAAAATACCAGCACCCGGTGGCCTTCTTCCACGATATCCGTGACCATGTCCTTGAAGGCATCAAACTTGCCTGAGGGCAAGTTGGTGGACACACCGGGCAGATCCAGCTTCAAAAGGCGCGGGTGGCAGCAGATTTGGCGCAGCTTGAGCAAGGCGTCCAGAATGGACATCTGGCTTTTGGCAATGCCGTTTTTGTCCACGGTGGAGAGCACCTGCTCTTTGAGCTTTTTGGCCAGCATGGCGTAAAGCTCGGCCTGCTCATCGGCCAGACCGCAGAAGTAGGTGTTTTCAACCTTGGGCGGCAGGTCTTTGGCCACTTCGGACTTGGTGCGGCGCAAGATAAAGGGCCGCACCCTGGTGCGCAGGAAGGAGAGGGATTCCTCATCGCCTTCCTTGATCGGCTTGACCACGCCGCGTTTGAAGGCGTGCTGCGCGCCGAGAAAGCCGGGCATGAGAAATTCAAACAGGGACCACAGTTCGAACAGGTTGTTCTCAATCGGCGTGCCCGAGAGGCACAGGCGCATATCGGCCTTGATGTGGCGCACGGAGCGGGCGGTAATGGTGTTCGGGTTTTTGATGTTCTGGGCTTCGTCCAGGATGATGGTATTGAACTCAAACTGCTGCAGCTCTTCCAGGTCGCGGCGGAGCAGGGCGTAAGTGGTAAGCACGAGATCCGATTTGCGGATTTTTTTAAACATGTTCTCGCGCCGGGTGCCGTAAATGGTCAGCAGTGTAAGGCTGGGCACGAACTTTTCGGCCTCGCGCTCCCAGTTGGGCAGAACCGAGGTGGGCACCACAATCAGGTTGGGCAGGGTCGAGCCGTGCTCTACCATGTGCTGGATGAAGGAAAGGGTCTGCACGGTTTTGCCAAGGCCCATCTCGTCGGCCAGGATGCCGCCGAAGTGATACTCGCGCAAAAAGTTCAGATAGGCCAGGCCCTGCTTCTGGTAGCCGCGCAATTCGGCATGAAGCCCCCTGGGCGGGGGAACGGGCCGGATTTCCTTGAAGGTGTGCAGCTTCTCCCGCAGGCTGTCCCAGAAGGAATCGGTAGCCGTACCGGGCAGATCGTCAAGCAGGCTGTCCAGAACAGGGGCCTCGAACTGGGCGAACTGCTCCTTGGGGGGCTTGTCCGGGTCAAGACCGAGCGCTTGCAGCTTGTGGGCGATGCGCTCCAGCCAGGATTCAGGCAGGCTGCTGTACGAGCCGTCTTTAAGCTGCACATAGCGTTTGCCCTGGGTCCAGGCCTTCCAGATTTTTTCCAGGGGCACGCTCTGGCCATCATACTGGATATCGATTTCCAGGTTGAACCACTTTTCCTTTTCGTCGCTTTTGATTTCCGCCGTGATCACGGGCTGCGAGAGACGCACCTTATAACGGGTGAGCGCAGATTCGCCGTATACCCGGTAGTTTTCCACCAGCCTTGGGTAGACATCGAGCAAAAAGGTGATGGCCTCGTCCAGCTCCAGGAACCAGATGCGGGCGTTGCGGGGCTGAAACTTGATTTCCAGCAGCATGTTGGTCAGGGCCGCTTCTTCTTCCTGCCTGCGGCGGATCAGATAGGTTTTGTTCTCGTAGAGATAGCTGCCGGTCTGAAAATCCGGGTTCGGCCCGGGCATGACGTATTCGCCGTGGATAGTCTCGTAAATATTTTGAATTTGCAGGGTCAGCAGGCTGCCTTCCTCATCCAGGAAGAGCTTGGGGTTGTATACGGCTGGAACGAAGTAAGGCTCCATGCGCCGCAAAAAGTCTTCCTGCCCGTAAAGGGCCGAGGCGGGCAGGCGGCTCCAGACCCGATCGAGAAATTCGGAGATGTCCTCCTGCGGTATGGCCAGGGGGGCCCTGGTCATTTCCTGCACCAGACGGGAGTCTATGGTTGAGTACACCGGGTAGAAGCGGCGCTGCCAGCATACCCACAGGGGCATCTGGCCGTGAAAGGTGGTTTCGGCACCGTCAATGGTTACCGGGGGTTTGCCTTCATGGTGCAGGAGCGTTTCAAAGGTCAGGCCGAGTTCCTCGTGAAAGTCCGGCCTGAACTTGAGGTGCATGGTGCGCTGCTCAATACGGCAGGGCGAGTCGGTATCGCCCCAGAACAGGTAATATTCCTTGCGCACGGACCACAAAAACCAGGTCAGCAGGCCGTCCGGAATGGTCACCCGGTGGCCGGAATACTCCTCATGCCGCCCTATGAGCGCGGCTACCCGAGGCAGATCGGGCGACAAATCGCACATTTCCGGGGAGTTGATAATCTGCTCAAGGGAGATTTCGGCATGCACCGAGGAAAGGCCGGATTTGTTCTGGCGTCCGCGGAAAAAGGCCACTTGCAGACGGCCCGGTTCGGCGTAAAAGCGCAGGATAAGATAGTGTTTTCCGGCCTCGGGCTCTATTTCTGCGGAAAAGAAGGAGCGAAAGGTCTGCCGCCAGTCCGTGCGCGGCTTTATATGCCGCTCGGCGCTTTCGGGCCGTACCTCAAGCGTACTGAGCAGTTTCAGGGCCGTGGCGGCCACATGCCTGCACGCGCCGGAAAAGGAGTCGGGGCAGTTGCAGTGGTAGCTGACGTTTTCCTCACGCAGGGAAATGGTCAGCTTTGGGCTGTAAATTTGTAAATCCTCACCCTGGACGCTGCCTTCGGCTTCCCAGAAACCTTCATCCTTTTTGAGGGCAAGTTTTTGAACGCCGTTTTCCCCGTTGAGTTCTCGGGCGGCATCAACAATGTATTCAGGAATGGAGTCTTTAGTGAATTCCTGAAGTACGCTTTTTACCAGATGTTCATCCATGACGGTCCAAAGCTGGGATTTTCCGGGCCGAAGCGGCCGTTACGCCGGAAAGCTCACTGTTTCATACATTACATAGCAGTATTGGAAAGGCTACAACAAAATGAGGGCCATTACAAGGGTCCGCAAAAATATCGCAGCCTCTATACCTTGAAAATTCGCCCGGACAAGACGGACGGAAGGGACGGATTTTTTTTATTGTTGATACAGTAAGAAAAAACACCTCCCAACAGAGGGCTCGTACAGTATGAAAAAAAGCGAAAAGATGCAAGAAGTCATATCGGATTATTTTAATCCACAGTAAAAAAATAGCCTTTTGTCTTGCCCTGCCTCGACATTGCAGGAGTCTGGGACGAGGCTGGGTCACTTTTCTCCTTCCAGAATATTTCTCCTCTGATATGCTTTGGCAGAGGAAAAAATTGATATAATAATTCCTTTATATCAATGAGTTATAATTATGTTCCTATGACTATATATTTTTTTTAAAGTTGATTGCTTTTTTGTACCGCTTGCGCCGGGACTCGGCCCAGAGTATATGTTTCGGCATGATCGGCAAGAGGGCTCTTCGTTCGCGCGTGGCTTCCCTTGTGGAACTTTTTCTCCTCCTGGGGGGAGTGCCCTTGCTGGCGCTGCTTGCGCCGGGGCCGCTCTTTTGGCGGGCTTTACTCTGGGGCGGCTCTGCCTATGCCTTTTGGCGTCTGCTTGGGCAGATAGACTGGCGTCATACGGGCGGCACGCCCCCGGCAGGCTGGTGGCGCGGCCCTGCCTTGCGCGCTTTTCTGGTCGCGCTCTGCCTTCTGCTTTATGTGCTGCTTGCCGAGCCGGAGCGCCTGTTCGAACTGCCTCGAAAGAGGCCGGGACTCTGGCTGTTCATTCTGTTCGCCTATCCGCCCCTGTCCGCGCTTCCGCAGGAGCTGGTTTTTCGCGTCTACTTCTTTGAGGCGCACGCCGGGCTGTGGACCCG
>DBDO01000224.1 GCA_002293605.1 Desulfovibrionaceae bacterium UBA930 | reverse complement strand
GGCTTTCTGGAGCGCCTGGCTGAAAAACCGCCCCGAGTGCTGCTGCTGGAAGGGGGCCGCGCCCACAGCCGTCTCGCTGCCGCGCATTACTGGCTGGCGCTTTTAAACTGCGAGGCCCTCGCCCCCTCTCTGCCCTTGTCCCGACAAGAAGATGCCCCCGCGCAGCCAGGCCTTCCCGGCCTCTCCCTTCCGAGCGTGCCCGCGCTGGTCCCCCCGCAGAAAAGAGAACCAGGCTCTGGCCCCTGCCTGGAGTGCTCGGCCTGCCGGGGCATGATTGCCCATCTGCACCGGGACTGCTTTTTTTTCGATGGCACGGCAGGGAGCATTAAAATAGAAGAATTGCGCGCCCTGCGTCCGGTGCTCTGCGATCCCCCCCGTGAAGCGCGCTTTCGCGCGGTGCTGCTCCGGGAAGCCCAGGCCCTGGGCGAGGCTGCGGCCAATTCCCTGCTGAAATCCCTTGAAGATCCCGGTCCGGCCACCTCTTTCATCCTGCTCGCCCCGCAACGTGAACGACTTTTGCCTACCCTGGTTTCCCGCAGCATGGTGCTGACCCTGCCCTGGCCTCTGGAGGACGACCCGGCAAGGCGGGAAGCCCTTGTTCCCTGGGAGGCGGCCCTGTGCGAATTTCTGCATAGCGGGCGGGGCCTGTTTGAACGCAGCGGCACCAAGGGCTCTGTAGACGCCCCTTTGGCGCACGAACTGATGAGCCTGTGCCGCAGCGCACTGGCGCGGCGCATTAAGGCGCGCAAGGCCGGGGTGCCCCTGCGCGAAGGGCTGGAAAGCCTCTTTGCCCGGCTGCCCGAAAGCCGGGTGCGCATGCTGGACGAAGCCCTGGCCGAATGCCAGGACAGCCTGAGCTATGGCGTTAATCCCGCCCTTGTGACAGAATGGCTTGCGACCAGGCTGTATCTCTTGCTGCCCAGACGCTGAAAATACGCCAAGGAGCGTAACTGCGCGTGAAATTTATCTTTTCCCAAATGGCCTTTTTTCTGGCCCAGCAGAGTAACAGGCGCAACATGCGTTTCATGCTGCGTTTTTCCCTGCTGGTGCTGGTCCTGGTGCTGCTCTATTCGGCGGCCTTTCACTGGATCATGCTGGAAGAAGGGCGGGAATATTCTCCGCTGACCGGCCTGTACTGGACCCTGACCGTGATGTCCACCCTGGGTTTTGGGGACATCACCTTTAGCGGCGATTTGGGCAAGATGTTCAGCGTGCTGGTGCTGCTCTCCGGCATTGTGCTCTTTATGCTGCTGCTGCCCTTTTCCTTCATCCGTTTTGTCTACGCCCCCTGGCTGGAGGCCCAGAGCAAGGCCCTGACCCCGCGCGAGTTGCCCAAAGGTACGGAGCGGCACATGCTCATTGTGGGGGATGACAGCACGGCCCGCAGCATAGCCGACCGCTGCCGCCGCTATGACATTCCCTATGCCCTGCTGCTGGACAAGCCTGATGAAGCCATAACCCTTTTTGACCGGGGCTACCAGGTGGTGCTGGGCGCGCTGGATGCCAGAGAAAGCTATGAGGCGGTGCGCGCGGACAAGGCAGCCCTGGTTCTGGCCCTGCACGATGACCTGAAGAACACCAACATCGCGGCCACGGTGCGCGAGTTCGACCCTGCGGTTCCCATCGCGGCTGCCGCCAGCCACGAGGAGTCGGTGGATATTCTGCGCCTTGCCGGGTGCAATCATGTGTTCCAGTTTGCGCGCATGCTCGGAGAAGCCCTGGCCCGGCGGGTGTTCAGCGCCGAGCATGAATCCAACATCATCGGACGTTTTGAGGGCTTCTGCGTGGCGGAAAGCCCGGTACACGGCACGCCCCTGGTGGGCAAAAGCCTGCTGGAAGCCGACCTCAGGGGGCGCTTCGGGCTGAACGTGGTGGGCATCTGGCAGGGTAACCAGTATATGCCCGCCAAAGCGGGCACTGTGTTTGACGATGGAGCGGTGCTGCTGCTGGCCGGAACTGCGGATAAGCTGGACAGCTATGACCGCTCTGTCAGCCCGCCGGAAGACGGGCCGCACAAGCCGCCGGTGCTGATTCTGGGCGGAGGAAGGGTGGGCACGGCTGTGGCCGGAACCCTGGACAGGCGCGGCATTCCCTACCGCGTGGTGGAACAGAAAGGCCACCTTGTGCCCGCAAAGGACGAACGCTACGTGCAGGGCAACGCAGCCGACATTGCGATTCTGCGTCAGGCGGGCATCGGAGAGACCGGCAGCGTGGTGGTAACCACGCACAACGACGACCTGAACATCTATCTGACCATTTACTGCCGCAAACTCAGGCCCGACATCCAGATTCTGAGCCGCTCCACCCTGGACCGCAACGTGGCCTCCCTGTATAGCGCCGGAGCCAATCTGGTCATGAGCCAGGCAGGCATGACAGCCAACACGGTGGTCAACCTGCTGCATCCTGGACGGGTCTTCACCCTGACCGAAGGCCTGAACATGTTCCGGGTGGCCGTGCCCCCGCCCCTGCTGGGCACCACCCTGAAAAGTAACGGCATACGCAGAAACACGGATTGCAACGTAATCGCCGTGAGAAAGGGGCAGAAAACCGCTGTGCCGCCCGATCCCAAAGCCCTGCTTGAAGCGGGCGATGAGCTGATTCTGATTGCCACGCAGGAAGCAGAACGGGCTTTTATGCGTCTGTATTATAAAGCGTAATTCAATTTCTCAATTGAAATTACTTTTATGCCTCCGGCGGCTGGGGGAAATGATTTCCCCCAGACCCCCTCAATAGGGCAAATCCAACTTAGAATTTGAATAACCCAGTAAATAGGGAGTCAGTCATGCCCCCATGCAAAGCCGGATCACCGCGCTGGTGCCTCTGGGCCTTTTTCAGCCCGGTCGGAACGATCAAACGCCTGCCCTTTGCCGTCTGCACCTTCATCCTCTATCTGCTGATGCAACCCTATGTGAGCGCCGCAATCCAGATTCTGGCGGTCCATATTCTGCCCCCGCCGGACGGTGGTCGGCCCAGCCCGGAATATGCGCGCGCCCTGGCCATGAGCGCCTCGGCCATTCCGCTTTTGCTGCCGCTCTGCTTCATGCGGCTCTGCCTTGAAATGAAACGCCTGCGCAGCATCGGCGTATCCCCCCTGATCGCCCTGCCCTTTGCCGCCCTCTTCCTTTTTTCTCCGCTTATTCCGCCGTCTCTGGGTGAAATGAGCACCTTGAGCGCCGTGGCCTACCTGGGCATTCTGGCCGTCGTTCCCGCCAAAGAAGACCGTATGAGCCCGCTGGAGCGCAAAAGCCTGACCTGGCGCGCCATCGCCACCGGCAACGGCACGCCAAGACGCCTCTCCGGCGCGGAGATTCTTTCCTGGCGCATAGTCCGCCAAGGCCCGGCAAAGGAATAAGGGAAAGGCTGATTTATTTCCCTTTGGCTGCCTTGCTCGGTTTTTCCCTCCGGAGGCAGGACCATCGATCCAGCCCCCATCGGAAAAGAACCTCGCGCCTTGCCAAAGGAAAAAACTCAG